>NZ_JBVHYH010000043.1:0-71966 GCF_055569135.1 Kitasatospora sp. NPDC029367 | reverse complement strand
GGCGAAGTGACCGGCACGCTTGTCCGGACACTCTTCCCCTCACCCTCACACTCCAACCTAAACAGATGGCTGCGCGGGGCGGGGGGGGGTTGCCGCCCCCCCCCCCCCCCCCCCCCCCTTCCCGCGACCCGCGCCGTATGCTCGCCGGATGGAGACGAACGGGTCCTTACCTCCGTACGAAGTCCTGGTTGCGGGGCCGTACTTCACCGATCTGGTGTTCCACGGCCTGGACCGGCCGGTGCGGCCGGGCACGGAGGTGTTCGCGGACGGCTTCGGCCTGGTGCCGGGCGGCGCGTACACCCCGGCGATGGCACTGCACCGGCTCGGCCGGCGGGTGGTGTGGAGCGCGGACTTCGGCACGGACCCGTTCAGCGCCCACGTCCTGGCCTGCGCCCGGCGGGAGGGGCTGGACGGGGCCGCGTTCCGCCGGCACCCGTTCCCGGTGCGCAGCCTGACCGTCGCCCTGGCCACCGAGGACGACCGTGCGATGGTCAGCTTCCAGGACCGGGTCGACCCGGCTCCGCTCGCCCCGCTGCTGCGGCGGTTCCGTCCGAGGGTCCTGTTGCTGCCCCAACTGCGCTGGGACGAGGGGACGGTGGCGGCGTGCCGGGCCGCGCGGGAGCTGGGCACGCTGGTGGTGATGGACTGCCACGACACGCCCGCGAGCCTCGACGACCCGGCCGTCCGCACCGTCCTCGCCCTGGTCGACGTCCTCACCCCGAACGACGGTGAAGCCCTGCGCCTCACCGGTGCCGCCGGCCTGGACGAGGCGGTCGACCTCCTCGGCCGCCTGGTGCCCACCGTGGTGGTCACCCGGGGCGCGCAGGGTGCCACCGCCGTCCGGGCGGGCGAGCGCCACGACGTCCCGGCCGCCCGGACCGCCACCGGGGCCGCCGCCGTCGACCCGACGGCGGCGGGCGACTGCTTCAACGCGGGCCTGGTGCACGGGCTCCTCGGCGGCTGGAACCTGCCCGACTGCCTCGCCGCCGCATCGCTGTGCGGGGCCGCGGCGACCACCGGCCCCGGCTCCGGCTCGGCCCTGCGCGCCGAGGAGCTCGACCGGCTCCTCGACCGCCGCCGCGACCGACCGGCCCGACCGGCGCACGCGGCCGCTCGCTCCGCCGAACTCCGCTCGTAGCAGCATGAGATGAACACTTCACCACCCGGCGTGATCGTGTTAGCGTCCGTCGGATGTCGAGGATTCTGGTCACCGATCTGGACGGCACCCTGCTCGGCGGCGCCCCGGACGACCGGCGTCGATTACGGGACGCCCTGGCCCGCCACCCCGAGGTGGTCACGGTCTTCGCCACCGGACGCGGCCTGGCCTCGATCCGCGAGGTGCTCCACGACCCGCTCGTCCCGCACCCCCGGTGGATCATCGCCGACGTCGGCGCCACCGTCCTGGACGGCACCGACCTCACCCCCGTCGACCCCGTCCAGGAACAGCTGCGGGCCGGCTGGCCGGGCCCGGACCGGATCCGCGCCGCGCTGCTCCGCTTTCCCGCACTCGCCTACCAGCACGGCGTCCACCAGGACGGGCGGTGCTCCTACCACCTCCCCCCGGACGGGCTCACCGCGGAACTGATCGCGGCCGTCGAGGCCCTCGGCTGCACCTGGGAGTACTCGGCGGACCGCTACTTCGACGTCCTGCCGCCCAACGCCTCCAAGGGCAACGCCCTGCGGGCCCTGGCCGCGAAGCTGGGCTGGGAGTCCGACGGGATCCTGGTCGCCGGCGACTCCCTCAACGACCTCTCGCTGTTCCGCGCCGGCACCCACGCGGTGGTCGTCGACGGGGCCGAACCCGCCCTGCTCACCGCGCTCGCCGGGAACCCGCTGGTCCAGCGCCCGGGCCGGCCCGGTGCGGCGGGCATCCACGCGGCGCTCCGCACGCTCGGGTGGACCTCCCGCACCGCCGACCACGAGTCCGACGCCTCGGCCGAGGCCGAGCCCGGTGCCGAAACACCCGTCGGCCGGCACTCCCTGGTGGTCGCCTACCACCGCCCGCCGCTGCACTGGAACGGCGAGAGCTGGCAGCCGCCCAGCAGCCCCAACGGCATCCTGCCCACCCTGAGCAGCGCCTTCGCCGACGACCTGCCCGGCGTCTGGGTCGCCGCCCGCACCGGCCGTGACCGGCAGGCGCCGCTCCCGCCCCCGGCCTCCGCCCCGCCCCTGGCCGCCGTGCCCGTCGACCCGGCCACCTGGAGCGGCTACTTCCACCGCGCCTGCAAGGAGACGCTCTGGCCGGTCCTGATGTCCGAACCGGACCGGGCCGTCTTCGACGAACGCTCCTGGGCCGACTACCGCACCGTCAACGCCCGCTTCGCCCGGCACATCAGCGCCCAGGCCGCCCCCGGCGCCACCGTCTGGCTGCACGACTACAACCTCTGGCTCGTCCCGGGACTGCTCCGCCGGTCCCGCCCCGACCTGAGAACGGGGCTCTTCCACCACACCCCGTTCCCGGCCCCGGAGACCTTCGCCGGCCTCCCCGTCGCCGCCGAACTGCGCTCCTCGCTCGCCTGCCTCGACTGGGCCGGCTTCCACACCGAGGCCTTCGCCGACCGGTTCCGCCGGACCCTCGCCGGCTTCCCTGACCCGCCGCACACCACCGTCCACCCCCTGGGCATCGACCGGCCGGCCGTCGAGCGGCTCGCCCGCCTGCGCGCCCCGCACCACCGCCCGGGCACCCAGCGCGTGGTGCTCTCCGTCGAACGCCTCGACTACGCCAAGGCCCCGGTCCAGAAGGTCGACGCCGTCGACCGCCTGCTCGCCCGCCGCCCCGACCTGCGCGGCCGGCTCGCCTTCCGCCTCGTCTGCCCGCCGCCCGAGCCCGGGATCACCGCGTACGAGAGCACCCGCCGGCGCCTGGAGCGACGCATCGCCGAGACCAACTCCCGCTGGCGGAGCGGGGCCTGGCAACCGGTCGACTACCTGCCGCGGCGCCTGTCCACCACCGAGGTGATCGACCAGTACCTCAGCGCGGACGTCCTCTGGATCACCTCCCTCCAGGACGGCATGAACCTCACCGCCAAGGAGTTCGTCGCCGCCCGCGCCGCGCTCCCCGAGCACCCCGAGCATCGGGCCGACCCGGGGGTCCTCGTGCTGTCCCGCCACACCGGCGCCGCGGCCGAACTCGGCGACGCCGCCCTGCTCACCGATCCGCACTCCCCCGAGGACCTCACCGCCGTGCTCGCCCACGCCCTCGACCTCGCCCCGGCCGAGCGCCGCGCCCGGATGGCCCGGCTCTCCACCCTCCTCGGGAACAGCCGTCCCGCCGACTGGGCCCACGAGATCCTGCGCGCCATCCGGAGCGGCGCCCACCGGAGCCCGGCCGTGTGACGCGCCGTGAACCCCGGCCCGGGAGCTGCCGGGCCGGGGGTCACGGCTGGAAGCAGATCCCGCCGTCCCGCCCGGCCGCTCCGGTCGCTCCGGCCGCTCCGGCCGCTCCGGCCAGGACGACGTACGCCCGCCGCCACCACTCGCCCCACGGACGGTACGGCCGGGGTACCTTCGCGACACGGATCGCGGGGCGTGATCGAGTGCCAGCAGCGCTACGAGCGCCGACCCGGCGACCCGGCCACCCGGCGACCGCCGTCCCGACACCGACAGGAAGGCCCCGCGAACCATGGCGCAGCATTTCGGTGACTACCAGAACGAGATCTACCTCAACGGGCTCGGCGGTGTGCTGCCGACGATGCCGATGTCCTTCGCGGAGTTGGAGGCGCGGGCGCAGGCCGCGTGGCCGCCGTCGGTGCTCTCGTACGTCGCGGGCGGGGCCGGGGACGAGTCCACCCAGCGGGCGAACGTCGCCGCCTTCGGGCGGTGGGGGCTCTACCCGCGGATGATGGTCGGCGCGAAGGAGCGGGACCTGTCCGTGGACCTGTTCGGGCTGCGGTTGCCCTCGCCCCTGTTCATGGCGCCGGTCGGGGTGATCGGCCTGTGCGCGCAGGACGGCCACGGGGATCTCGCCACCGCCCGGGCGGCCGCCCGGACCGGCGTGCCGATGGTCGCCTCCACCCTCACCGTCGACCCGCTGGAGCAGGTCGCGGCCGAATTCGGCGACACCCCGGGCTTCCTCCAGCTCTACACCCCCACCGACCGCGACCTCGCCGCCAGCCTGGTCCACCGTGCCGAGGCCGCCGGGTTCAAGGGCATCGTCGTCACCCTGGACACCTGGGTCACCGGCTGGCGCCCGCGCGACCTGGCCGCCTCCAACTTCCCCCAGCTGCGCGGCCACTGCCTCGCGAACTACACCTCGGACCCGGTCTTCCGTGCCCGCCTCGCCAAGGCCCCGGAGGAGGATCCGGGCGCGGCCGTCCTGGAGTGGATCCGGATCTTCGGCAACCCGCTGATCTGGGACGACCTGCCCTGGCTGCGCTCGCTCACCGACCTGCCGATCATCCTCAAGGGCCTCTGCCACCCGGAGGACGTCCGCCGGGCCAGGGACGGCGGGGTCGACGGCATCTACTGTTCCAACCACGGCGGCCGGCAGGCCAACGGCGGCCTGCCCGCACTCGACGCCCTGCCCGGGGTCGTGGCGGCCGCCGACGGCCTGCCCGTCCTGTTCGACTCCGGGGTGCGCACCGGCACCGACGTGATCAAGGCGCTCGCCCTCGGCGCCACGGCCGTCGGCATCGGCCGCCCGTACGCCTACGGGCTGGCGCTGGAGGGCACCGACGGCATCGTCCACGTCCTGCGCTCCCTGCTCGCCGAGGCCGACCTGCTCATGGCCGTCGACGGCTACCCCGCACTGGCCGACCTGACCCCGGAGGCACTGGTACGGCTCTGACACAGGTAGCCGTCCTCCTCCCAAGTGACGGATGCGGCGCGGCTCGCCGAGCGGGCCGTGGCCGAACCCCCTGGGGAGCGGCGTGGCAATTCCGACATCCGAGCCGTAATCAGACAACCCGAACATGAAATGTCATCAATTCAACTAACTGAATTGCGGATACGGCCGACGAGGGCGCGGAACACCCGCCCGGTCCGACTTCCGGGAGATCCACCTCACCCTCCGCTGGTCATGCCGCCGCAACACGGCGGCAATGAAGCCTCAGGTCGTATCCATACCATCTGACGGCGGCCCAACCAGGGTTCCGAAGGCATATCCGAGTGATAGCCTTGCTTTCTGCGAGCGGGTGACCCCACAGACCCCGATGTCGCATCAGCTGACGAACCATCCGCGCACCGCTGAACCTCAGTGCGCACGCCCGGTCCGTTTCCCGAAACCCGTTGCCCGCCGAGTCGCACCGGAATCGAATTCCACCGACCGCCGGCTCAAAGATCGCCTCCGACCCGTAGGGCGAAGTCGTGCACCCCACGACCTCGCTCCGCCCTCGCACGCCCAAAAGCAGGAATTGATGCCCGTTCAACCGATAGCGGAACTCATACGCTTCGCCCGCCACAACTCACCCTTCTACGCCGAGCTGTACGCCGGTCTGCCCGACTCGGCCACGCTGCTGACCGACCTCCCGGTCGTCCCGCAGGCCGAGTTCTGGCAGGCCAACACGCCCCGCGACAACCGGCTGCTGACCGGGCCGCTGGAGGAGGCGGTCGTCTTCAAGAGCGGTGGCACCACCGGTTCGCCGAAGTTCTCGTTCTACAGCCGGGAGGAGTGGCGGGAGTTCACCACCTCCTTCGGTGCCGGGCTGGTCGACGCCGGACTGCGACCGGGGCACCGGGTCGCCGACCTCTTCTACGCGGGTGACCTGTACGCCAGTTACACCTTCATCCTCGACTCGCTGCACCGCTCGCCCGTCGGCAACGTCCGGCTGCCGATCGGCGGGGCGGCGCCCCTGGAGTCGACCGCGCAGACCCTGGAGCAGTTCCAGGTCGAGGTGGTGGCCGGCACCCCGACCACGCTGTGCGCACTGGCCGACCACCTCCTCGCCTCCGGTCGCGAACTCCCCTCCGTGGAACTGCTGTTGTTCGGCGGCGAGGGCCTGTACCAGGACCAGCAGCCGCTGCTGCACAAGGTGTTCCCCAACGCCCGTGTCTCGTCGATCGGTTACGCCGCCGTCGATGCCGGACTGCTCGGCCGCCCGGTACCGGGGCCGGACACCCGGGTGCACCGGGCGTTCACCCCGGAGACGGTGGTGGAGATCCTCGACGACCACACCGGCGAGCCGATCGACACCGAGGGCGTACCCGGCCGGGTCGTGGTGACCGACCTGCGGCGACGGCTGATGCCCGTACTGCGCTACCCCGTCGGGGACCGCGCGGAGTGGACCGACGTCGCCACCGGGCAGTTCCGCATCCTCGGCCGGGCCCAGGAGGGCGTACGGGTCGGGCCGGTGTCGCTGTACACCCAGGACGTGCTCGACCTCGTCCGGGCCGCCGACCCGGCCGGCCGGGTGATCGGCGTGCAGCTGGTGGTGCGCCGCTGGGACGGCCGGGACGGGCTGGTCCTGCGGCTGGCCTGCGACGGGGACCCCACCGGGCTCCCCGAACTGGCCGCCGCCGTCACGACCGCCGTCCACACGGCGCGGCCGCTGTACCCGGAGGCGGTCGCCGCCGGGTACGTCCACGCGCTGTCCGTCACGTGGGTGCGTCCGCACGAACTCGCCGTCAACCCGCGGACCGGCAAGCTGATCCGCGTCCTCGACGAACGGCCGCACTCATGACGGGGGGCCGGGCTTCCCGGGCCGCCGGGACGGTCGAAGCGGTCGAGACTGCCGAGGCGGCTCAGGCGGTCGAGACGGTCGAGGCGACTGACGAGGCCGACCTGGCCGACGCCACCGCCCGCCGCCGGCCGCTCGTCCTGCGCAACCGGCGCTTCGCCGCCGTCTGGGGCGCGCAGGTCCTCACCCAGGCCGCCGGACGGATGTTCCAGGTCGGCGCGGTGTGGTGGCTGATCGGCTACGCCGCAGGCGCGGACCGGGGCCTCGCCTCGGGCGCCTTCCTCGCCGTCAGCACCCTGCCCGCGGTGGCGCTGGCCCCGCTGGTGGCCGCGCTCATCGCCCGCCGCCCGCACCGCACGGTGCTGGCCGCCTCGGCGGCCGTCGCCGGTCTGGTCGCGCTCGGCACGGCCTGCTGGACGTACACCGCGACACCGCCGATGGCGGTCATGTACGGTGCCGCGCTGCTGCTGGCGGGCTGCCAGGCGGTCTTCGACCCCTGCCTGACCACGTCCGTCCCCGAGCTGGTCCAAGACGCCGACATCGAGGCCGCGACCGGCTTCGAGCTCGCCACCCAGTCGCTGGCCGGCCTCGCCGGCGGGCTGTTGGGCCCGCTGGTGGTCGACGGCGCGGGCCTGCCCGGCATCGTCGCCGGGTGCGCCGGGGCCTACCTGCTGGCGGCCGCGCTGGTCGGCGCGACCCGCTTCCCCGCCGCCCCGCCCGCCGCCGCACCGGAAGCCCCGGGCGTGGACGGCCCGTCGCCCGCCGCCCGGCGGCCGCTGCGCCGCATCCTGGCCGAACTCCCGTTCATCCGCCGGGTGCTCCTCTGCTTCACCGCCGCGAACGTGTTCACCACGGCGGTGTTCGTGGTCATGCCGCTGTACACCCGGACGGTGCTGCACGCCGACGGCTCGACCGTCGCCGCCCTGGAGGCGGCCCTCGGCGTCGGCACCCTGGTGGGCTCCTTCACGGGCGGCCGGCTCCCGGGCTCACCGACCGCGATCGGCGCCGGCTGCCTGGGCCTGATGGCCGCCGCGCTCGGTCTGCCCGGCCTGGCCGTGGGGCAGGCGCCGGCCGTCGGGGCGATGGCGGTTGCCGGCTGGTGCGTCGGCGTGATCGGCGTACGGTTCGTGGCGCTGTTCCAGCGGCTGGTGCCGACCGAGGACCGGCCCGGTTTCTTCGCCGTCATGCAGGCGCTGCTCGGAGCGACCTTCCCGGTGTCCTCGCTGGCGTTCGGCCTGCTCGGCGACCACCTCCCGGCGCGCACCCTGTGCCTGGTCCAGGCCGTCGGCGTGCTGCCGGTCGCCGCCGCGCTGTGGTGGACCGGCCGACGCGAACCGGCCCCGGCACCGACCATCTGCCCGAGCACCGCCACCGCCACCGCCACCGCGCAGCCGAACGGGGATCCGCGATGACCGTGACGATCGCCCCGGCGGTACCGCAGGACGTCGCCCAGCTGCGGCAGCTCTACTTCGACGTCTACGGCCACGGCTACCCGGTCGCGCTCGGCAGCGACCCCGCCGAGATGCGCCGCCTGATCGACGACCCGCACACCCACTGGCTGACCGCCCGCCCCGAGGGCGCCGGCCGCCTGGCGGGTTCGGTGGCGGTGCAGACCGACCCCGGCAGCCGGATCGGCAAGCTGGTGGGCCTGGCGGTCCACCCGGAGCAGCGCGGCGGGGGCCTCGCCGCCCGGCTGACCGCCTCCGTCTGCGCGGACGCCTTCGCCGCCGGCACGCTGGACTCGGTCTACGCGACCGTCCGCGTGGTCACCCCCGGCCCCCAGCAGGTCTTCGCCCGCAACGGCTTCCAGGCCCTCGGCCTGATGCCCAACGCCGTCGAGGTGGCCGGGTGCGAGAGCCTCGCCCTGTTCGCCCGGCACGCCGACGGCGTCCTGGCCCGCCGGGAGAGCGTCGGCGCGGTGCCGCAGGCCCTGGTCCCGCTGCTGGAGGCGGCCCGGCAGAGCACCGGCGTCGACTACGGCCGCCCCCGCCCGACGGACGCCCCCGCCCCGGCCCTCGGGCGGGCCGCGCCCGTCACGGCGCCGATGGAGCTGATCACCGCACCCGGCTTCGTCCGCCGCCGCTTCCTCGAACTCTTCCCCGATCCGGGGGAGCGGTTCTTCCCGCTGCACGTCCCGAACGCCGTACTCACCCCGCCGGACGGCGCGTTCGAGGCGTACGCCGACCTGGACCGGGCCGCGGCGAGCTGCTCGCTGATCGCTGTGCACCCGTCCCCGGCGGCCGTCACCGGGGCGCTGGAGCCGCTGATGGCCGCCGTCACCCGGGCCGGCGCCGACTACGTCGAGACGCTGCTGCCGCTGGCCGACACCGCCGGGCTCGACGCCTTCCTGGCCGCCGGGTTCATCCCGAGCGCCGTCTACCCGGCGATGCGCCGGATCGGCGACCGGTTCCACGACTACGTGGTGCTCTCCCGCACCAGCCGTCAGATCGACTTCCGGGCGGCGGCCGTCAGCAGTCCGCTCCAGCCGTACCTGCTGGCCTACCTGACCGCCTGGACGTCGACCTACCTACCCATTCCCGAGGTCTCACGATGACTGACCACCTGGCCGACCACCTCACCGACCACCTCACCGGCCACTTGGCCGACCACACGGCCGACCAACCCGTGAACGCCCATCTCGCGCCGGTCGCGGTGCCCGACCCGGCCGCGCTCCCGCACGTCCAGCGGCTCTGCGACCTGGCCGCCCCGTACGCAGCCGGGCCGGAGACCGACGCCCTGTTCGCCGCCGCCATGGCCGAGTCCCACGCGTGGCACGCCGAGCGCTCGCCGTTCCTCCGCTCGCTGCTGGACGGCCCGGCGGAGACCCCGGCACCGACCGTCGGCGAGGGGATCCGCACGCCCCTGGTGCACGCCAACTTCTTCAAGCGGCACGAGGTGCTCTCCATCCCCCGGGAGGAGGTGTTCCTCCACCTCACCTCCTCCGGCACCACCGGCCAGAAGTCGCAGATGTTCTTCGACACCTGGACGATCCGCTCCGCGCAGCGGATGGTGGCCCGCATCTTCGACCACTACGGCTGGATCACCCCCGACCAGCCGGTCAACTACCTGCTGTACAGCTACGAGCCGGCCCCGCAGCTGAAACTCGGTACCTCGTTCACCGACAACTACCTCTGCGACTTCGCCCCGGCGAACCACACCACGCACGCGCTGCGGCACACCGGCAGCGGTCACGAGTTCGACGTCCACGGCTGCATCGAGGCCCTGCAACGCTACGCCGAGGAGGGCCTGCCGGTACGGATCCTGGGCTTCCCCTCCTTCCTGCACTTCACCCTGGAGCGCATGCGCGCCCTCGGCCTCCCGCCGCTGCGACTCCCGGCCGACTCCCTGGTCCTGCTCGGGGGCGGCTGGAAGGGGCACACCGACCGGCAGATCGGCAAGGAGCAGTTCTACGCCGGGGTCACGGAGCAGCTGGGCATTCCCTCGGACCGCATCCGCGACACCTTCGGCTCGGTCGAGCACTGCGTGCCGTACATCGAGTGCGGGCACCACCGGCTGCACGTCCCGGTCTGGTCGCGGGCGGCGGTGCGCGACACCCGCACCCTGGAGCCGCTGCCGTACGGCGAACGCGGCTTCCTCCACCTCGTCTCCCCGTACATCACCTCGGTGCCGGCGCAGAGCGTCGTCATGGGCGACCTCGCCTCGCTGCACCCCGGGCAGGAGTGCCCCTGCCCGCTGCCCACCCCGTGGTTCACCATCCACGGCCGCGCCGGGGTCAGCCGGAACCGCAACTGCGCGGCGGCCGCCGCCGAACTCCTGAAGGGGATGTCGTGACCACCGAACCCATGACCACCGAACCCGCGAGCACCGAACTCGTGACCACCGAGCCCGCGAGTACCGAACCCGGGACCACCGAACTCGTCGGCACCGGGCCCCACTTCTGGCAGGGCTCGTTCATCGACGACGACGAGGCCGCCCGCCGGCTCGCCGAGCTCCCGGCGCTCGCCGCCCGCGTCCTCGCCGAACCCCTGCCCACCGAACTGGTGTTGAGCGCCTGCCAACGCCTCGCCGACGCCCTCGGCACGGCGGGCAGCCCGGTCCGCACCCGCCTCCTCGCCGAACTCACCACCGGCGGTGTCGAGGCGGACGAAGCGGCCGCGACGCTCGCCGAGATCGCCGGTGCGATCGCCCGCCCGGCCCTGGAACTCAAGCTCCGGCGCGAACTCGGCGGACTGCGCCCCGAGCGGCTCACCCGGCCCGATGCCCGGGAGACCACCTTCGAGGCGTGGGCACCGGTCGGGCTGCTGGTCCACATCGCCCCCGGCAACGCCGCCGCGGTGGCCCCGCTGAGCGTGATCGAGGGCCTGCTCACCGGCAACCTCAACGTGCTCAAGACCAGCAGCAACGACACGCTGCTCCCCCAGCACCTGCTCGCCGAGCTGGCCGCCGCCGACCCGACCGGCGCCCTGGCCCGCCGGATCGTCGGGCTGCGCTTCCCCTCCGCCCGCGCCGAGTGGCTGCGCCTGCTGTGCGAGCCCGCCGACGCGGTGGCGGTGTGGGGCGGCGAGGACGCCGTCCGCTCGGTCGCCGAACTGGTCCCGCCCGGCTGCCGCCTGGTCGAGTGGGGCCATCGGATCTCCTTCGCCTACCTGACCCGTGACGCCTGGTCGGACGGGCCGACCCTGGACGCGCTCGCCGCCGACGTCTGCCGCTTCGAACAGCAGGCCTGCTCCAGCCCCCAGGTGATCTACCTCGACACCGAGGGCACCTCCGACGGTGACGCAGCCGACGACGCCACCAACGCCACCGAGGTCTTCGCCTTCGCCGAGCGCTTCGCCGCCCACCTCGCCGAGGCCTCCGCCCGGCTGCCCCGCCCCGAACTCGAACCGGCCGAGCACGCCGAGGTCACCACCACCGAGCTGATCGCCCGGCTGGAGGAACACCTCGGCCTCACCAGGGTCGTGGCCGCCGAGGACGGCTCCTGGCGCGTCCTCGCCGACACCCGCCCCGCCCTGGCCGCCTCGCCGCTCCACCGCAGCGTCTGGGTCAAGCCGCTGCCCCGCGGCTCCGTGATGACCGTGCTGCGCCCGATGCGCCGCTACCTGCAGACCGCCGCGATCGGCGGCAGCCGGGCCGACGTCGCCCGGCTGTCGCAGGCGGTGCTCGCCGCCGGCGTCCTGCGGGTCACCCCGGTCGGCGGGATGCTCGACAGCTACCACGGCGAGCCCCACGACGGCGTGTACGCGCTCCAGCGCTACAGCCGCCGGGTCAGCGTCCGCGCCGACGGGGCCTTCGCCACCACCGCCTGCCTGGACGACCTGGCGGCCCCCGCCTTCGTCCCGGCCGCGCCGGACGGCCCGCTGCTGGACAAGGCCGGGGTCCAGGAGCAGCTGCGCACCCTCGCGCCCGAGCACGCCCACCTCCACTTCCGCAGCGGCGGCAGCTCCGGCGCCCCGGCCCTGTCGGTGTTCACCAACGCCGACTACGACACCCAGATGCGGGCCTGCGCCGACGGCCTGCTCGCCGCCGGGTTCGACCCGGCCCGGGACCGCGCCGCCAACCTGTTCTACTGCGGCGGCATGTACGGCAGCTTCATCAGCTTCTTCTCGATCCTGGAGCGCCTCAACGCCACCCAGCTCCCGATCGCCGCCGGCCCCGACCACGCCGCCACCGCCGAGGCCCTGGTGACGCACCGGGCGGACACCGTGTTCGGCATGCCCTCGTACCTCTGGCAGCTGTTCCACGACCAGGGCGCCGCGCTGCGCGCGTACGGCGGGATCCGCAAGGTCTTCTACGGCGGCGAGCACTTCACGGCGGAACAACGCCGGGTGCTCACCGAGGAGTTCGGCGTGGAGGTGATCCGCTCGGCGGCGTACGGCAGCACCGACCTGGGGCCGCTCGGTTACCAGTGCACCCACTCCGAGGGCTCGGTCCACCACGTCCTGACCGACCTCCACACCCTGGAGATCCTGGCCCCGGAGGCCGACCGCCCGGCACCCGCCGGGCAGCCGGGCCGCCTGGTCTTCACCAGCCGCACCCGGGCCGGGCAGCGCCTGGAGCGGTACCAGATCGGCGACCTCGGCCGCGCCGTCGAGGGCGTCTGCCCCTGCGGCAGCCACACCCCCCGCATCGAACTCCTCGGCCGCTACGGGGACGTCGTCCGGGTCGGCACGTACTTCCTCAACGTCCGGCGCCTGATCGCGGTGGCGCAGGAGGAGTTCGGCTACCAGGGCGAACTCCAACTGCTGCTGGACCCGGGCGCGGCCCGCGAGCACGCCACCGTCCGCCTCGACGAGCGCTACGCCCCGCCCGCGGCCACCGCCCGCGCCGCGTTCCTGACCGCCGTCCCGGAACTGGGCTCGGCCGTCGCCGAGGGCCTGCTCGACGTCACGGTCGAGACCGTCGGCTCCGCCGCCTTCGAACGGACACCCACCAGCGGCAAGCTCCGGACGGTGGTCGACCGGCGGCAGCCCACACCGTGACACCGCCCTGCGCCGGGCTCGCGCCGCCCCCGGGCGGGTTCAGGCCCGGCGCAGATCCAGCATGGCGAACACCTTGTCGTACCGGCGCTCCCCGACGGCGACGTAGTCCGGCAGCCGTCCGTACTCGGTGAAGCCGAGCGAGTGGTACAGGTGCAGCGCGTCGGCGTTGTCGCCGCGGGCGTCCAGGGTGAGCACCTCGATGCCCGCGGCCCTCGCATCCGCGATCAGCGCCGTGGTCAGCGCCCGCCCGATGCCCCGCCCCTGGGCGGCGGCGGACACCGCGAGCTTCTCCAGCTCCGCGTGCGGACGGTGGGTCGGCCGCTGGTGTCGCAGCCAGTAACCGAACCCGACCGGCCGCCCGCCCAGGTACGCCACCCGCAGCGCCCCGTCCCCGGCCCGCGACCTCGCCACCACCTCCTCGACCAGCGCCGCCACCTCCTCCCCCGACGGCGGCTCCACCCACCCCAGCGCAGCGCCCCCCGCCACCAACTCCGCCAGGATCCGGTGCGCCGCCCCCGCGAACTCCCCACCCACCGCTGCCGCATCGACGATCACAAGCTCTCCGGCACTCGCGGCAACACTCACGTTCTGACCCATGCCCGGCAGCCTAACCAAGCCCGACCGAGCGCCCCTGGTCGCGCGTCGTAATCGGCGTTGATGTGGTCCGTATCCAGGGTGTCGGCCACTGCTTCGTCCACTAATCGTTGCAACATGTCATCACACGATGACAACCAAGAAAGTCGCCGAACAAGCGACAAGTGTGGGCCCTGGGGGAAAGAAGATCTTCATGGCCGATTCCAGGAAACCTCGCTCTGCGGTTGTGCCGATACCGCCTTTGGAGGTATACGGACTGGTGGGGGGCTGCCCTGTGGCCGGCCCGTACCTCGGAGGAGCCTGCGCAGTGCATCGCCTCGGCGGAGGAGGTGTCGAGAGTGATCACGGAATTGGCCCTGGAACGCGTGGAGTTCACCTGCGGCCACTGCTGGCACCAGTGGAGCATCGACTACGACGTCCAGCACTACCGCGATGACGAGGGCCGGGACTGGGAGTACTTCTCCCGGGACGGCCTGCCGGTGGACTCGCCGTACACCCCTGCCGGGGCGCCGCCGTGCCCTGAGTGCGGACGCCACTGGGTGGGGCGCGTCGCCGCGCGCCGGCTGATCCCGGTGCCGCCGGGAGCGCTCGAAACGCCACGTCAGCGGATCACCGACGCCGCGGGTCACCGGCCGGAGCGGCACGGCGCACCCGTGCTCGGCGCACGGGCCCACGCGCAGCCGGAGCAGCTCGGCCCCCCGGACCAACGGCCTGACGGCGGTGGCGACCCCGCAGGGGCTCGCGGCGCCCGCGCGGAGGAGGCGTGAGGTGACGGCGCGGCTGACGGTGGCCGAGCTGCGCACGGCGACGAACCGGTCAGAGCTGGCGGCACAGGAGGCTTACGTGCCGGACCCGGGCGGTTCGGGGGCAGTGCAGAGCAGCGGCATCGCGCCACCGGCCGTGCTCCCGGTCGCAGGGTGCGTCACTGCTTGAAGGGAGGCCGACCTTCCTTCGCGGTCACGGTTCCACCTCCCACAGCCGGCGCAGCATCCAGGCCAGAAGGTCTCGGGGGGTCGGGTCTCCGGGGTCGCTCCGGGCGAGCGGGGATTCGGACGGTGCGAACCGCACCGGCCCGACCCGGACCGCCGGGCCGGACGGCCGACCCGGTCGGCTCCCGCCTCGCGGGAACGGGGCGGCGGCTGCTGTTGCGCTGCCGGCCGCCGGGACGACGCGCACTTCCACCCGCCTGCTCCCGGCCGCACGACCTGCACGGTTGCCGCCGTGCTCGGCGTCATAGGCGGCGCGCCGCTCGGGATCATGCAGGACCTGGTAGGCGGCGACCACCTCGCGCAGCCGCTCGGCCGATCCGGGCCGGTCGGCGCCGGCATCGGGGTGCAGCAGGCGTACCAGGCCGCGGTAGGCCGAGGTGACCTGCCGCGCGGACGCCGAGGGCTCGACGCCGAGGACCGCGTAGTGATCAAGCACCCCGTAGTGATCCCGCTGGGGTCGCCCGCTGGTCATCGCAACCGCCCTCCTCCCGTGTGCCGGTGAGTCCGCGCCCCACCTGGGAGTGCGGACCCGATCCGCGGGGCAAATCCCTCCTCATTGACCTGGATAAAATCTTGGCGGGCGCTTGTCAAGGCGCTGCCCGAGAGGGGCTTGTTCGCTGGTGGGCGATCGCCTCCGCAGCGGACGGGATTCGCCCGTTCGGCTGCGGATCGCGCGGTGTTCGTCGCAGATGGACGGATCGTGGAGGGGTACCCGCCCGACCACGAGGGATGAGCACCATGAAGCTTCGCAAGGTGACCGTCGGGGCCTCCGCAGCGCTCGTGCTGTCCCTGACGGCCGCCGGCTGCAGCTCCGGCGGCGGCACGAGCGGTAAGAAGATCACCGTCGGTATCAAGTTCGACCAGCCGGGCATCGGCCTGAAGACCCCGGACGGCAAGTACACGGGCTTCGACGTCGACGTGGCCACCTATGTCGCCAAGCAGCTCGGCCACCAACCCGGCGACATCGTGTGGAAGGAAGCCAAGAGCGCCGACCGCGAGGCGCTGCTCCAGCGCGGCGACGTCGACTTCATCGCGGCGTCGTACTCGATCACCCCGGCGCGCTCGGAGAAGGTCGACTTCGCCGGCCCCTACCTGCTGGCGCACCAGGACGTACTGATCCGGGCGGACGACGACTCCATCAGGAAGCCGGAGGACCTGAACAGCAAGAAGCTCTGCTCGGTCACCGGCTCCACCTCGGCGCAGAACGTCAAGACGAGGATCGCGCCGAACGCCCAGCTGCAGGAGTACGGCGGCTACTCGGAGTGCCTGACCGGTCTGGAGAACAAGGTCATCGACGCCCTCACCACCGATGACTCGATCCTCGCCGGCTACGCCGCGCAGGCCGACTTCAAGGGCAAGTTCAAGCTCGGCGGCTTCAAGATGAGCAACGAGAACTACGGCATCGGCGTCAAGAAGGGCAGCGATCTCAAGGCGAAGATCAACACCGCCCTGGAGAAGATGGTCCAGGACGGCTCCTGGGACGCGTTCGTCAAGAAGAACTTCGGTCCGGCCGACTACCACAACGAGCCCGCGCCGAAGATCGGCGTCATCGTCAGCTGAGGCCGCCACCCTCGGCGCGCCGCCCTCGAAGCGGCGCGCCTCGCCCTTCCCGCACCCAGCAGGCCGGGAGTCACAGAACGTGTTCGACTTTCTCAACCGCTATGACCTGTTGGGGGCCTTCTGGGTGACGGTGCAGCTCACCTTCTACTCCGCCATCGGGGCCCTGGTCTGGGGAACCGTGCTCGCGGCCATGCGGGTGAGCCCGGTCCCGCTGATGCGTGGCTTCGGCACTGCCTACGTCAACACGGTCCGGAACATCCCCCTCACCGTGATCATCGTCTTCACCTCACTCGGCCTGTTCCAGACGCTCGGCGTCACGCTCGGCGCCGGCAGCTTCAAGACGATCGACTTCCGGCTCGCCGTGCTCGGCCTGATCACCTACACCTCGGCGTTCGTCTGCGAGGCCCTGCGCTCGGGCATCAACACGGTGCCGATCGGTCAGACCGAGGCGGCGCGCGCCCTCGGCCTGACCTTCCCCCAGGTGCTGACGCTCATCGTCCTTCCGCAGGCCTTCCGTTCCGTGGTGGGCCCCCTGGCGAACGTCCTGATCGCCCTGACCAAGAACACGACGGTGGCCGCCGCCATCGGCGTCGCCGAGGCCGCGGCGCTGATGCGGGAGATGATCGAGAACGAGGCCCAACTCCTTCTCATCTCCGCCATCTTCGCGTTCGGGTTCATCTGCCTCACCCTCCCGACCGGGCTGATCCTCGGCTGGGTGAGCAAGAAGGTGTCGGTCCGGCGATGAGTCCGTCGTCCGTCCTGTACGACGCGCCGGGGCCGCGCGCCAGACGGCGCAACGCGGTGTCGACGGTGCTGTTCCTGGTCGCCCTGGCCGCGCTGGCCTGGTGGGTGGTCCAGAGCCTCGCTGACAAGAACCAGCTCGAGTGGGTCAAGTGGAGGCCCTTCTTCACGGACTCCCGCGCCTGGGGTACCTACCTTCTGCCGGGGCTCCAGAACACCGTCATCGCCGCATCGCTCGCCATGGTCATCGCGCTGCCGCTCGGAGCTCTGTTCGGTATCGCCCGGCTCTCCGACCACCGGTGGGTGCGGGGTGCGGCCGGGACCGTCGTGGAGTTCTTCCGCGCCATCCCGGTGCTGATCCTGATGCTCTTCGCGAACGCGGCGTACGCCCAGTACACCAACGTCGGCTCGGACAGCCGACCGCTGTACGCCGTGGTCACCGGTCTCGTCCTCTACAACGCCTCGGTGCTCGCGGAGATCGTCCGGGCCGGAATCCTGGCCCTCCCCCAGGGCCAGAGCGACGCGGCCATGGCGCTCGGCATGCGCAAGAACCAGGTCATGCGCCACGTGCTGCTGCCGCAGGCGGTCACGGCGATGCTGCCGGCGATCGTCAGTCAGCTGGTCGTCATCGTGAAGGACACCGCGCTGGGCGGCGCACTGCTCGGCTTCTCCGAGCTGCTGGCGTCGGTCCGCCCGCTGAGCGCGAACTACGGCGCGAACACCATCGCCGCCTTCACCGTCGTCGCGGTGGTCTTCGTCGTCGTGAACCTCACCCTCACGACCTTCGCCGCCTGGCTGGAGGGCAGGCTCCGACACGGCAAGAGGTCCACCGGCGCGGTGGTCGGCGCGCACGCGGTCGAGGATCTGGCGACACCGGGCGAGCACCTGGGCCCCGACGAACTCGGCGGAGCGGGCGGCGCCTCCGGCAGATGAGTACGCGCGGATCCGAAGCCGAAGCCGAGGCCGTAGGCGCCGGCACACCGGCGGTTTCGCCATCCACCCGTTCAGCGGTGGACCGGGGTGGTCGCGTGGTGTCGGTGGCGCACCCGGGGCCACCGGGGTGGTAATCCCTGGATCCCCTGACAATGCGGCGGAGGTACGAGCATGGCGGAGATCGTGACCGAGGCGGGCCGACTGGTGGTGCGCCTGACGGCGTGGGAGCGGATCGAGGCGATGCACAGCGACATCGCCGTGCCGCTGGCCGCCATCCGCTCGGTGTCGGTGGAGGATCAGCCGCTGACGGCGGCACACGGCCTGCGCGCGCCGGGAACCAGCGTTCCGGGCGTCGTCAAGGCCGGGACCTGGCGAAGTTCGACCGAGGGACGGCAGTTCGTCCTGGCGAGTCGGGGCCGACGGGCCGTACGCATCGAACTGGCGGAGGACGGGGGCGACTTCGACGTGCTCCTGGTGGCCGTCGCGGACCCGGAGGCCGTGGTCGCGCAGGTCCGGGCGGCTGCGGGCCTCTGAGGACGCGGCTGTCCGGCTGTCAACCGCTGGATCTCAATCCCAGGAGTGAACCCATGTACAGGAGTGAACCGGTGTCTCCGTCCGCGCCCTCGAACCGTCCGACCGTCCGACTGGCCTCGGCGATCGCTCTGCTCACCGCGCTGGGCCTGACCACTGCCTGCGGCTCCGGCACCAAGCCCGAGCCCACACCGGCCGGCGGCCGGGCCGCCGCCAGCGCCGCCGTCAGCGCCGCCGCCCAGGTCGAGGCGACCCCGGCGGCCGCCTCGGCCTCCCCGTCCGCACCCGGGTCGCCCACGGCCCCGGGCGACCAACAGGTGTCCTTCGTCGTCAACGGCACCACCACCTACGGCACCCTGCACATCCCGCCGAACGCGACCGGTGCGAAGATGCCGGCCGCGCTGTTGCTGCCCGGCAGTGGGCCCACGGACCGCAACGGCAACCAGCCCCCGCAGTTGATGCCCGACACCCTCGACGACATCGCCCAGCAGATGGGCGACGACGGCATCATGACCCTGCGATACGACAAGTACGGCACCGGCCAGACCGGCCTCGGCACCTACGCGGGCAACCCGGGCGGCCTCGACCTGAACTCCTTCGTCCAACAGGCCACCGCCGCCTACCAGTTCCTCGCCGGTCAGCCCGGCGCCGACCCACAGCGGCTGCTCATCGCCGGCCACAGCGAGGGCGCGATGATCGCCCTGGAGGTCCAGCAGGCCGCGAAACCGGCCGTGGCCGGGCTGGCACTGCTGGAGCCCCAGGACGAGCGACTGCTCGACCTCGTCACTCTCCAGGTGGATCAGCAGGTGGACGCCGCCGTCTCGGCCGGTCAGCTCGGCTCCGCCGAGGCCACCGCCGTCAAGACCGCCGTGACCAACGGGGTGTCGAGCATCCGGGCCGGCAACCCCGCCGACACCACGGGCATGCCCGGGCCGATCGCGACGGTGTTCCAGAGCCTCAACGCCAACCTCGCCTTCGCTCGCACCGACGACGCCGTGTACCCGCCGGACCTGGCGGCCAAGCTGCCCTCCAGCATCAAGGTGATGGTGACCTGCGGCACCGCCGACTCCCAGATTCCGTGCTCGACCACCGGCCCGCTGGTCAGCGCCCTCAAGGCGGCCGGCACCGGCGGGCCCGGCCTGGTCACCCTCCCCGACGTCACCCACCTCCTCCAGCCGGCCGGGTCGCCCCCCACCACCAACACCCTCGCCCCGGCGGCCCAGCAGGCCATCCACACCTTCGACCAGCTCTGGCAGTGAGACCGGACCGACACCTCTGGCGTGCCAGGGGCTTCAACCGTTTCGTCCTCCGCGTTCGTCCTCTCGTGCGCTCCCGCCTCCGCCCGGGTGCCCGCCGCCGGGCACCCGGGTCGGCCGAACGAGAAGCGTCAGCAGGACGCCGGTGGCGAGGGCCAGCCCGAGCAGCAGCCAGGAGCAACCGGAGAGCGCGGAAGTGAAGTCGCCCGGCGTGCGCCCGGCCGAGGAGTCCTGCGGGTCCGCGCCCAGCAGGAAGACGAACACCGCTCCGACCACGGCGACCCCGAGCGAGCTCGCCAGCTGGTTCACCGTCAGCACGATCCCGGAGCCGGCACCGGCCTGTCCGGGGCGGACGGTGGCCAGGACCGCGCCGAGCAGCGGAGCCGAGACGAGCCCCTGGCCGACGCCGCCGACCAGCAGGGACGGCGCCATCGCCAGCGCCTCGACGGGGCGGACCGGGTCGGACCGGGCAGCAGCGTCAGCACCAGCAGCAGGTACCCGGCCGCCATCACCCCGGCACCGACGGGCAGCACCACCGGCCCGTACCGGCGCACCATTCGGCGCCCGGACAACGAGGCGACGGCGAACCCGACCCCGAGCGGCAGGAAGGCGACCCCGGAGGCGAACGGGGACAGCCGCAGGCCCTCCTGAAAGACGTAGGCGAGCAGCAGGAACAGCCCGTAGTTCCCCGCGTAGAACGCCAGCGCCGCGCCCAGACCGGTCCGGAAGCCCGGGTCGCGGAACAGCGCGGGCGGCATCAGTGTCACCCGACCGGCCGACTCCCGGCGCCGTTCGACCTGCCACAGGGCGGCCAGCGACAGGGCCGAGCCGGCGAAGGCCGGCCACACCCACACCGGCCAGCCGTCGTCGGAGCCCTGGATGAGCGGGTAGACGAGCAGCGCCATCGCGGCGCCGGTGAGGAGCAGCCCGGGCAGGTCGAACCGCCGGCGAACCGGCCGGGTGGCCGGGACGAGGGCCGGGACACAGGCCGCGGCGAGCAGGCCGACCGGCACGTTGACCAGGAATACGGACCGCCAGCCGAGCGCGAACAGGTCCGCCCGGATGAGCGCACCGCCAACCAGCTGCCCGGCCACCGCCCCCAGCCCCAGCGTGGCCGCGTACAGCGCCAGCGCCCGTCCCCGCTCGCCGACCGGCACGATCACCTGGATCAGGGACAGCACCTGCGGCAGCATCAGCGAGGCCGCGAGCCCCTGGCCGATCCGCAGCCCGATCAGCACACCGACGCTCGGCGCCGCCGCGCAGCCGGCGGACAGTGCGGTGAACGCGAGCAGGCCGGCGAGGAGGAGCGGCTTCTGGCCGTACGAGTCGCCCAGCCGCCCGCCGGTGGCCAGGGTGGCGGCGTAGGCGAGGCCGTATCCGCTGATCACCAGTTGGATGTCGGCGAAGTCGGCGCCCAGATCCCGCTGGATGGACGGGGCGGCGACGTTCACGATCAGGACGTCCAGGATCCCCATGAAGGACGCCGAGAGCAGTACCGCGAGCGTCAGGTGCCGCCGACGACCGCTGCCGCTCGGTGCACCGGCCGCCGGGGCGTCGTAAACCTGGGGCATGGGCACCATCGTCGAGGGCACGCAGGTCGTCGGCCACTCGGCACCCGGCGGGCAGAGGACCGGATGTGCCAGCACCGGGAGGCCCGGAACGGGCACCCCGCCCAGGATGGGCCCATGGGCAGTGCGCGGGCGGCGAGGCGCCGGTGGGTGCTGACGGCCATGAGCGGAGCGCTCGCGATGACGGGCCGGCGCTGACCGCGTTGGTCTTGGGCGAGCCGTGGCGGCGGACGGCCGCTCATCGGGCGGCCGCCTCGGGTTGCCGGGCCGCCGCGCGCAGCCACCGCTGGTACACCGGGCTGCGCTCGGCCGCGACCCGGTGGGCCGCGCGGACGTGCTCGACCAGTGCCGTCTCCAGGGCGGCCAGCGGACCGGCCTGGTGCCAGGCGATCAGGTGCCGGTACCAGAGCGGGTCGCCCGTGATGGGCCGCACGGCGATGCCGGGCAGTTCCTCGTAGGTGGCCTGGCACAGGCTCACCGCGCTGCCGCTGCGGACCAACTCCATCAGCAGCCGCCCCTCCGCCTCGTGCACGGTGCGCATCCGGTGGCCGGTCGCGTGGAAGGTGGTGGACCAGTACTCGCGGACCCGGTCGTCGTCCGGCCGGGGCGACACCCAGTCCTCGTCGGCGAGTTCATCCAGTCCGACCTCCGGCCGGGCGGCGAGGCGGTGGCCCGCCGGCAGGGCGACGAAGACGGGCTCGGTGACCACCGGCCGCAGGACGACGCCGGGCCGCGCGGCCAGCTCGTAGCCGGGGCAGTCGCCGACCACGACGGCTTCGAGGCGACCGGCCGAGACGTCCTCGATCAGGGGGACGGACGAGCCCTGGGCGCGGGAGACGATCCGGGCCTCGGGGAGGTGGGCGCGCAGGGCGTCGATCAGCCCGCCGATCAGCGGGGCGTTGACCGAGCCGAGCCGCAGGCGCGGGACCGGGCTGCTGGAACGGGCGGCCAGGGCGGAGGCGCTCAGCAGTTCGTCGACGGTGGGCAGGACGGCGCGGGCGCGGGTGAGCACGGCCTCGCCGAAGGCGGTCGGCACGGCGCCGGTGCGCCCACGGTCGAACAACGGCCCGCCCAACATCGCCTCGATCCGGCGCAGTTGGGCGCTGAGCCCGGGCTGGCTGAGCCGTAGTGAGGCGGCGGCGCGGGTGAGGCTGCCGGTTTCGGCGATCGTGCAGATCATCCGGAGATGCCGTATCTCGAGCTCCATAACCGGATGTTATGAACAGCTGGGAGCTCCCGGAAGGGACCGCGGAGGCCCAATCTTGTCCCACATGTGAAATGTCATATCACACCAGAGGGGGACGAATGAGGCCACGAAGAGCCGCATGCGCCCTGGCGGCGGCCCTCGGGCTGCTGTCCGCGGCGGCCTGCACCGGATCGACCGGGGCCGGATCGACCGGGGCTCCCGGGAACGCCGTCCCCGTGAAGGGCGGCACCCTGCACGTCCTGTCCACCATCGATCTGGAACACCTGGACCCGGCCCGCGCGTACGTCACCTCCACCCAGGACGTAGGCCGACTGATCTACCGGACGCTCACCACCTTCGCCCCGGCGCCCGGCCAGGCCGGCGGAAAGATCGTGCCGGACCTCGCCACCGACACCGGCCGTCCCACCGACGGCGCCCGGACCTGGACCTTCACCCTCCGGGACGGCGCGCGCTTCGAGGACGGCCGGACCGTCACCAGCAAGGACGTCAAGTACGGCGTCGAGCGCACCTTCGCCGCCGAACTACCCGAGGGCCCGCCGTACGCCCGGCTCTGGCTGACGGGCGGCGACACGTACAAGGGCCCGTACCAGGACAAGGCCGGCCTCGCCTCGATCGAGACCCCGGACGAGCGGACCGTCGTCTTCCACCTCAACCGGCCGGTCGCCGACTTCGGCTCGGCCGTGTCGCTGCCGATGTTCGCGCCCGTGCCGCAGGACAAGGACACCGGCGTGGGCTACGACAACCGCCCGTTCTCGTCCGGCCCCTACCGGATCGACGTGTTCGAGCCCAAGAAGCAGCTCACCCTGGTGCGCAACCCCTCGTGGGACCCGGCCACCGACACCGTCCGCAAGGGCCTGCCCGACAAGGTCGTGATCGACCTCAACCTCGACCCGGCCGTGGTCGACCAGCGGCTGATCTCCGGCCAGGGCGAGGACGCGAACGCCGTGGCGATGGAGCCCATCGGCCCGGCCTCGGTCGGGCGGGCGCTGGGCGACCCCCGGCTGAGGCAACGCCTGGTCACCGGCGACTCCATCAACACCCGCTTCCTCGGCATCAACACCGGGCACAAGCCGCTGGACGACGTCCGGGTGCGCCAGGCGATCGCGTACGCACTCGACAAGGACGCGCTGCGCACCACCCGTGGCGGCCCGATCGCGGGCGACCTCGCCACCACCCTGCTGCCGCCCACCCTGCCCGGGGCGGCCCCCGAGGACCCGTACCCGAGCCAGGACGGCAAGGGCGACCCGGCCAAGGCCAAAGCCCTGCTCGCCGAGGCCGGACACGCGTCCGGCCTGGAACTCACCCTCGACACCCCGGCCACCGCCGGCGGCAAGGCGCAGGGCGAGGCCGTGCAGGCCTCACTCGCCCGGGCCGGCATCGCCGTGCGGATCAACGAGATCAGCTCCTCGGCGTTCTACAGCACCATCGGCAGCCCCGCCCGCGAGCACGACCTGCTGATCGACGGCTGGACACCGGACTGGCCGGGCGCCTCCACCTACCTGCCGATCCTGTTCGACGGCAGGCTGATCACCGCCGAGGGCAACAACAACCGCTCCCAGTACGACTCCCCCGAGGTCGACGCCCGGCTCGACGAGATCGCCGCCGCCGGCGACCCGACCACCGCGCAGGCGGCGTACGGCGAGCTCGCCAAGCGGATCATGCGGGACGCACCCGTCGTCCCGTTCCTCTGGGACCGGGCCGCCGTCCTGGTCGGGCCGAACGTGGCCGGCGCGTACGGGCACACCGCCTTCGTCGGCCGACTCGACCTCGTCTCGCTGGGACTGCGCAGGTGAGCGCCCGCGCCGCCGCGACCACGGACACGGGTTCCCGCACGGCCGGGACCGCGCAGGTGACCGTCCTGCGCAGGCTCCTGTCCCAGCGCGGGACAGCGCTCGCACTGGCCGCGGTCGCCCTGCTGGTCCTGGTCGCGCTGGCCGCCCCGCTGATCACCTGGCTGACCGGCGGTTCCCCGACCGCCTTCCACGGCGAAGCCGTCGACCCGGCGCTCGGCGGACTGCCCCGCGGTACGGCCGGCGGCGTCAGCGCCGAGCACTGGCTGGGCGTCGAGCCGGTCAACGGCCGGGACGTGCTCGCCCGGGTCGTGTACGGCGCGCGCGTCTCACTGCTGATCGCCGTACTGGCCACCGCCGTCTCCACGCTCCTCGGCACCGCGCTCGGCCTGCTCGCCGGATTCCTCGGCGGCTGGGCCGACACCCTGATCGGCCGGCTGATGGACCTGCTGATGTCCTTCCCCAGCCTGATCTTCATGATCGCCCTGATCTCGGCAGCGCCCGGGGCGGACCGTCGGCTCTTGCTGATCATGGTCCTCGGCCTCTTCGGCTGGCCGTACATCGGACGGATCGTCCGCGGGCAGGCGATGGTGCTCGCCCGCGGCGAGTTCGTGGCGGCGGCCCGGGTGCTCGGCGCGTCCCGACGGACACTGCTGCTGCGTGAGGTGCTGCCCAACCTGACCGGGCCGGTGCTGGTGGTGGCGACGATGTCGATCCCGGCCTGCATCGCCACCGAGGCCGGGCTGTCCTTCCTCGGCGTGGGCGTGCAACCGCCCACGCCCTCCTGGGGGCAGATGATCGCGTCCGCCGTGCCCTGGTACGCCTCCGACCCCGCCTACTTCCTCATCCCCGGCGTCCTCCTGTTCGTCACGGTGCTCGCCTTCAACGTGCTCGGCGACGCCGTGCGCGACGCGCTCGACCCCCGGAGCAAGCCTCGATGATCCTCTATCTGCTGCGAAGACTGGCCGTCACCGCGGCCATCCTGGTGGTGATCTGCGCCGCCACCTTCGCCATCTTCTACCTGATGCCCGCCGACCCGGCTCAGGGCGCCTGCGGCAAGGCCTGCAGTCCCGAACGGCTCGCCACGATCCGCGCCACCCTCGGGCTGGACCGCTCCCCGTTCGGACAGTTCGGGGACTACCTCGGCGGCATCCTCTCCGGACGCACCTACGGCAGCGGGGCGACGGCCGTCCAGTGCCCCTTCCCCTGCCTGGGTTTCAGCTTCCAGACGAACCAGCCGGTCTGGGAGATGCTCACCGGCAGGCTGCCCGTCAGCATCTCCATCGCCGTCGGTGCGGCGGCACTGTGGCTGTTCGTCGGCGTGACGGCGGGCGTGGTGTCGGCACTGCGGCGCGGCAGTCTGTGGGACCGCGCCGCCATGACGGCCGCCCTCGGCGGGGTCTCGCTGCCGATCTACTTCACCGCTCTGGTGCTCCAGTACCTCCTGGTGGTCCAGCTGAACGTGCTGCCCTACCCGACCGCCGTCCGCCTCACCGAGGACCCGGTCGGCTGGGCGCAGTCGATGGTCATGCCCTGGATCACCCTGGCCATGCTCTACGCCGGGGTGTACGCCCGGGTCACCCGCAGCGAGATGCTGGAGAGCCTCGGCCGCAACTACGTCCGCACGGCGCGCGCCAAGGGACTGTCCGAGGTCACCGTGGTCCGCAGACACGCGCTGCGACCCGCACTGATGCCGATCGTGACCATCTTCGGCATGGACCTCGGCGCGCTGCTGGGCGGCGCGCTGATCACCGAGTCGGTCTTCGGCCTGCCCGGCGTCGGCAAGCTGGCCGCCGACGCGATCGCGAGCGCGGACCAGCCGGTGATCCTCGGCGTGACGCTGTTCGCCGCCTCCTTCGTCGTGCTCGCCAACCTGGCGGTGGACCTCGGTTACGCCGCACTGGACCCGAGGGTGAGGGCCGTCGGATGACCTTGCTGACCGTACGGGACCTCACGGTCGACTTCGCGTCAGGCGTCCGGGCGGTGGCCGGGCTCGACCTCGACCTCGCGGCCGGACAGGTCCTGGGCGTGGTCGGGGAGTCCGGCAGCGGCAAGTCCGTCACCAGCCTCGCCGTCCTCGGGCTGCTGCCCCGCGATGCCCGCGTCGGCGGCGAAGTCCGCTTCGACGGACGCGAGTTGACCTGCCTCGACCAGCGCGCCCTGCGCCGCCTGCGCGGCAACCGGATCGCCATGGTCTTCCAGGACCCGCTCTCCTGCCTCAACCCGTACTACCCGGTGGCCTTCCAGATCGCCGAGGCCTACCGCGCTCACCACCGGGCCGGCCGGAAGGCGGCCCACCGGGTCGCCGTCCGGATGCTGGAACGGGTCGGCATCCCCGAGGCCGAACGACGCGCCCGCTCCTACCCGCACGAGTTCTCCGGCGGGATGCGGCAGCGCGTGATGATCGCCATGGCGCTGTGCCTGGAGCCGGACCTGCTCATCGCGGACGAGCCGACCACCGCACTCGACGTCACCGTCCAGGCCCAGATCCTCGACCTGCTGCGCGAGCTGCGGCGGGAGACCGGTACCGCGATCATGCTGATCACCCACGACATGGGCGTGGTGGCGGGGCTCGCCGACCAGGTCGTCGTGATGCGCGACGGCCGCGCGGTCGAGCGCGGCGCCGTCCACGACGTCTTCCACCGCCCGCGGCAGCCGTACACCCGCGGCCTGCTCGCCTGCGTCCCCCGCATCGACGGGCCGCTGCCGCGCCGGCTGCCGACCCTTGCGGAGCAGACATGACCGCGTTGTTGGAGACCAGGGACCTGGTCAAGCGATTCCCGGTCCGCCACGGCCTCACCCGGCGCCTCGCCGGCCACGTCACCGCCGTCGACGGCGTCTCGTTGCACGTGGCGGCGGGCGAGACCCTCGGCCTGGTCGGCGAATCCGGCTGCGGCAAGTCCACCCTGGCCCGCCTGCTCACCAGGCTGGAACCACCGAGCTCCGGCAGCATCCGGTTCGCCGGCCAGGACCTCGCCGAACTGGACGAACACGGCCTGCGCCCCGTCCGCCGCGAGCTCCAGATGGTCTTCCAGGATCCCTTCTCCTCACTCAACCCCCGCCAGACCGTGCGCCGGATCCTCACCTCGCCCTTCGCCTACCAGGGGTTGGAGCCCGACGAGCCGGTGGAGCGGCTCCTGGAGCGGGTCGGCCTCGGACCCGAGCACGCCGACCGCCACCCGCACGAGTTCTCCGGCGGCCAGGCCCAACGCATCGGCATCGCCCGGGCGTTGGCCCTGCGGCCGAAGCTGGTGGTGTGCGACGAGCCGGTCTCCGCCCTCGACGTCTCGGTGCAGGCCCAGATCCTCAACCTGCTCAAGGACCTCCAGGACGAACACGGCCTCGCCTACCTGTTCATCGCCCACGACCTCGGCGCCGTCCGGCAGATCAGCACCCGGATCGCCGTAATGTACCTCGGTGCCGTCGTCGAGACCGCCGACCGCGACACCCTCTTCGGCGCCCCCGCCCACCCGTACACCCGCGCCCTGCTCTCCGCCGTACCCCTGCCCGACCCCGACGCCGAGCGCGCCCGCGAGCGGATCGTGCTCCACGGGGACCCGCCAAGCCCCCTCGACCCGCCCAGCGGCTGCCGCTTCCGCACCCGCTGCCCCAGGGCGGCCGACCGATGCGCCGACGAGCGCCCCACCCTGCGGGTGATCGCGCCCGGCCACCAAGTCGCCTGCCATCACCCGGAGTTGCCACAGTGATCCTGACCACCCACCGCCTCCCCGGACTCGCGGTGACCGACCACGTCTTCACCGTCCCGCTCGACCACACCGAAGCCGGCGGCGCGACCATCGACATCTTCGCCCGGGAGGTCGCCGACCCGGCCCGCGGCGACGAACAACTGCCGTGGCTGCTCTACCTCCAGGGCGGCCCGGGCGGCAAGTCACCCCGCCCGCTGAACGCCGGCGGCTGGCTCGACCACGCCCTCAGGACCCACCGGGTCCTGCTGCTCGACCAGCGCGGCACCGGCCGTTCCACCCCCGTCACCGCCCGCTCCGCGGCCGGGTTCGGCTCACCCCGGCAGCTGGCCGATCACCTCGCGCTGCACGGGGCCGACTCGATCGTCGCCGACGCCGAGCTGATCCGTCGTCGCCTCTGCGGCGATGAGCCCTGGGAGACGCTCGGACAGAGCTACGGCGGATTCGTCACCCTCAGCTACCTGTCCTTCGCGCCCGAGGGCCTGCGTGCCTGCTACATCACCGGTGGCCTGCCCGGACTCGACGCCACCGCCGACGACGTGTACGCCGCCACCTACCCCCGAGTGCGCGACAAGGTGCTCGCCCACTACCTCCGCCACCCCGGTGACCGGCTCACGCTCCGACGGCTCGCCGACCACCTCCACCGCCGCGCGGTCCGCCTTCCCGACGGCGACCGGCTCACCGTACGGCGGCTTCGCACCCTCGGTCTGATGCTCGGCATGGGCGACGGCTCCGCCCGCCTGCACTGGCTGCTCGACGAGTCCCTCGACCCCGCCGGCGAGCCCACCACCGCCTTCCTCCAGCAGGTCATGCAGCTGACCGCCTTCACCGACAACCCGCTCTTCGCCGTCCTCCAGGAGTCCATCTACGGCCGCCCGGGCGCCTGCACGGGCTGGGCCGCCGAGCGCGCCCTGGCCGCCCACCCCGCCTTCGCCGAGGACGCCGACCCGCTGCTGCTCACCGGCGAGATGATCTACCCCTGGATGTTCCGGGAGATCAGCGGCCTGCGCCCGTTCGCCGACGCCGCCGACCTGCTCGCCGCACGGACCGACTGGGCCACGCGGTACGACCCGGCCCGACTCGCCGCCAACCGGGTACCGGTGGCCGCCGCCGTCTACCACGACGACATGTACGTGGACGCCGACCTCTCCCTGCGCACCGCGCGCTCGATCGGCGGACTGCGGGCCTGGGTCACCAACGAGTGGGAGCACGACGGCGTGACCGCCTCGAACGGACGCGTCCTCGCCCGCCTCATGGCCCTGGCCTCCGGCCGGGCGTAACCACCCACCCGAAGGAAAGAGTTGAGTTCTCGCCTGCTCGCCGGCGCCCTCGCGCTGGCCCTGCCGCTGATCGCCGCCACCCCGGCCGCCGCGTCCCCTTCCCCCGCCGCCGCGGCGTGCGCCCTGCCCGGCCGCACCGGATGGACGGACGAGGGCCACGACACCGACCGTACGCAGTTCCTCCGACCACTGGGCACCAAGCACGTGCTGATGCTGTTCGTCGACTTCCCCGACGCGCCCGCGGTCGGCGACCGCGACGACTACTACAACCGACTCGCCCCGGCCGCGGACTGGATGAGGCAGGACTCCTACGGCCGGACCCGCCTCGACATCACCCCGCTCGACCGCTGGGTCCACATGCCCCAGGCTTCCACCAGCTACGGCTTCCAGCGCGGCCTCTCGTTCGAGCAGCACGAGGCGTACGTCCGCCAGGCCGTCGAGGCCGCCGGGCCGGACGTGAACTTCTCCCGGTACGACCTGCTGTACATCGTCCCCACGAAGTCCGCCTCCGCCATCTCCTTCTCGCCCACCTACCTCTACGACCCCGCCGCCACCGGCATCGTGGCAGGCGGCACGCGGATCAAGTGGGCGGTCACCTTCGGCCAGGACATGTACCGCTGGGGCCCGAAGGTCGCCGACCACGAGACCTCGCACACCTTCGGCCTGCCCGACCTGTACGCCTTTCAAGGCGCCGACACCCACCGCTACGTCGGCGGCTGGGACCTGATGGGCCTCATCTCCGGCCCGTCGCCGCAGCATCTGGGCTGGGAGCGCTGGAAGTTCGGCTGGATCGACGACCGCCAGGTCGCCTGCCTCCCCGCCGCCGGCCGCCGCACAGTCCGCCTGCACGCGATCGAACGCCCCGGCGGCACCAAGATCGCGGTGATCCGCACCGGCGAGACCACCGCGTACGTCGCCGAGTCCCGCCGCGCGATCGGCGGCGACGAGTCCGCGTGCTCCACCGGCGTCCTGGTCTACCGGATCGACACCGCCACCCAGACCGGCCAGGGCCCGGTCCAGGTCGTCAACGGCAACCCCACCGCCGTACCACCGACCGGCTGCACCCCGCTCGACATGGCCGCCCACCGGCCCGGCCAGAGCTTCACCGACCCCGCAACCGGGGTCCGGATCGACGTCCTCCACGGCACGCCGACGACCGACACCATCACCGTCACCGTCACCAAGTCGAGCTGACGGTCCACCCACCCGCGCCGTGAACAACCCCGGCGGCCCGCCCCCGGGCCAACGGCGCGCCCCAGCCCGGCCAGGGATGCCCGGCCCTGGCCGGGCTTCCTCCCCCACCCCCACACAGGCCGGCGTGTACGGCGCGGCCCGCTCTCGCGCTATGTCAACGGAACGCTCACCGGCACCGTCGCTCACACCACCCCCTGGTCGGCGAACGGCCAGTTCGTTATCCGTGACGGTGGTCCGTCAGGTCGTCCAGGAGGAGGTCGGCGACCACCTCCTCGACCACGGCGATGCGCAATTCGGCCATGGAGTCGACGAGTGCCGAGTCCCACGGTGCAGGCGTGAGGCGCCCCAGGTCGGGGCCCGAGGGCACCCGGTGCGTGGCGGCCCGGTAGTCGTCGGCCGACATCCGCCAGGGGGTCGCTCCGGTCTTGGCGAGGACGTGGGCCGCGATGCGGATGCCCTCGCCGTCGAAATCGCCGTGGTAGTGCAGAGCGGCACCGTCGTCTGCGAGTCGGCGCAGCAGGTGGATCACGGCTGTGTTGGGCCAGCCGGCGGTGCAGACCAGGGGCGGACAGCGGGGGCCGAAGCGCCGTAGGGCCAGCGCGAGCATGCTGGGGTTCTCGGTGATGTGCACCGGCCCTGCGGGAGCGGTGAAGCGGCCGGGTGTGCGGAGTTGGGCGAGGGTGAGGCTGACGGGGTGGCCGGCGTCGGCGCAAGTGCGGGAGATCGCGGCGACCGGGCCTTCGCCTTCGGGGCGCAGGCCGACGGCGAGCACGCTGGTTGACAGGTCGTCGTCGGCCACGCCGGCTCGGCTCCAGAGTGCGCGTCGCCCTTCGGCGGCGTCGGGCATGGCGGTGCCGTAGAGCAGCGCCAGGGCGCGCAGAACCACGCCGGACAGCCGGGTTCCGTCGTCGAGGGCGTGGGAGTCGCCGTTGAGGAGGCGGGCGGCGAGGACCGGCAGTGGTTCGCCGTCGGCCGGAAGTGCGGCGAGGACGGTGAGCGCGGCGGTCAGCAGGCCCCGGGTCCGGTCCGGTGAGCGGTCGACGAGGCCGTTGGCGCGCAGGTGGCCGACCCATTCCAGGAGAGCGGGTTGGGCGGTGACGACCTCGTGGCCGGCCAGCCACTCCCACAGGGCTTCGCGCTGGCCGGCCTTCTGCTCGCGCTGGGCGGCGCGGTCCTGGATCGGGCCGAGGACGGCGGTCACCACGTCGCGGACGGGCCGGCCGCAGGCGTCCAGTACGGCACAGTCGAGGACGGTTAGCGGGATGGTCGGTTCGGCGGCGGGGAGCCGGTCGAGTCCGAGGAGGTCGGCCAGCGCCTCCCGGCCGGCGTCGTCGAGCGGTCCGGACCGTATCCGGCTGACGGAGCGGCCGGTCGAGAGGCGGTCGTGCACGGCAGCCCAGAGGGGGCGGAGTTCGGGCAGGTCCAGGGGGTGGCGGTCCGTCATGCCGGTTCCTCCGTGTCGGCTTCGTCCGGCAGCAGCGCGGTACCCGTCCAGGTGAAGCGGGCGCTGGTGACGGCGTCGTCACCGTCGCCGCCGGTGATCAGCTGGTGGACGGCGATGCCGGAGATCTCCCGGTAGGTGCACCACTCGTGGTCGGAGGTGAGCACCAGGTCGAGGTCGAGCGCTGCGAGGAGGCCGAAGACCTGCCCACGGTTGATGGTGTCGACGCCGACGAAGACCTCGTCGAGCAGGATCAGCCGCGGGGACTCCGGCACCGCCTCGTAGTGCGCCGCCACGGCGGCGAACAGCGGCAGGTGGAGGGCGATCGCCTTCTCACCGCCCGAGAGGGCACCGTGGAGCTTCTTGGTGAGCAACTGCCACCCGGCGCCGTTGGCGCGGTCCAGCTTGACGACGAACTGGTGCCAGGCCGTGTAGTCGAGGACCTCGGCGAGCTGGTCCTCCCACGTCGCCGCCGTGTTACGGGCCTTGGCCTCCTCGATGCGGTCCCGGAAGAAGGCGTGCAGGGCCTCGCGGTCGGCTTCGGTGATCCGGGCCGGGTCCTTGAGCAGCAGCTCCCGGGCCGTTCGGGTGCCCGCGGGCAGGTCGGGGTGGACCTGCCACACCAGGCGGACGGCCACCCGGGAGGCGGTCCTGACCCGTTCGAGGTGGCCGTTCATCCGCTCGACGAGCTCACCGGCCTGGCGGATCCGGGAGGCGAGGTGGCGGCGGGTGTCGCCGGTGAGGGTCCGGTCGAAGAGGCCGCGTTCGGCGGCAGTGATGTCGTCCCGGCTGCGGTCGCGGTCGCCGGTGAGGATCGTGAGGAGACCGGCCGCGCCGACCCGGATGCCGTCGACGGTGGCGGTGAGGACGTGGATGTCCTCCTCGGCTTCGAGTTCGAGGTCGGCCCGGCTGCCGAGGCTCTGGCGAGCCCGGTGCACGGCTTCGGACAGACGGTTCAGGGAGTCGCCGAGGTTCCTGGTGCCGTGCGACAGGCCTGGCCACGCGACGGCGGTCTCGCGCGCCGCTTCGAGTGTGGCGCGGGTCCCGTCCGCGGACGTCAGGACGAGGCCGAGGCCCGCGTCCTCGGGGAATCCGAGGACGCACAGGCGCCGGAAGCGGTGGGCCGCCTCGTTGCGGGCCGCCACGGCGCCGTCGTACAGGGCTGCGTCATTGGCAGTGGTGGCGCCGAGTGCGCCGATCCTGCCTTCGAGGGCGAGGAGCGCCTGGGTTCCGGTGTCAATCTCGCGGCGGGTCCGGTCCAGCACCTTCCTGAACTCGCCGATCCGGGAAGCCACTTGGCGGTAATCCTCGCCGACGGTGCTCTCGGCGGCCTGGAACGTGGCGCGGAGCGCCCGGGCGGCGGCCTCGGCGTCCTCGGCCTCGGCCCTGCTCTCGGCTGCCGCGTCACGGGAGGCCTCGGCATGACCGAGGGCGGTGTCCCAGGCCTGTTGGGCGGCCGTCCAGGCGAGGTGCGCGTCGAACCAGGCGTCGGCCTGTTCGCGCAGGGCGTCGACCGCTGCGGCGGCCGCGTCCAGGGCCGCGCGTTCGGTCGGCAGGGCGTGCTCGGCCGAGACGACAGCGAGGGCGCGCAGCGCTGCCGCGACGGCCTCCTCATGCCGCGCGAGTCGTTCGACGGCCTCGCGCACGGTGTCCTCGCGGGCGCCCACCTCGGACTCGGACCGTTCCCAGGCACGTTTGGCCTGCTCCACGTCCCGGTGGTGCGGCCGGGAGCGGAGGTCGGCACCGAGGCGCGTCCGGCGGTCGGCGAGGGCGCGCAGGCGCAGCTCGAAACCGGTGACGGTGGCGTCGGCCTCGGCCAGTGAGGCGGTGAGGCCCGCGATCCGCCGCTGCCGGGCGCGTTCGCGGGCCGCGGTACCGATGTGGCTGGACTCCTCCTTGGACCACGAGCCGACCGCCGTCGCCAGCCGCCAGCTTCCGTCCGCCGCGACGGCGGCTGGGTGACCGGCCGGGAGCGTGGGGCCGTAGGCGATGCCGGCCAGCAGCCGCTCCACCAGGCCGAGCGGCACCGGGCCGTCGGGTTCGGGAGCGAGGACCCCGAGCAGCGAGGCGCCCGGTGCGGGCACGGCCGATGCCGGATCGGTCAGGGTGTCGTGGCCTGCGACGGCGAGGCCGCCGTCGGGGGTCAGCCAGGCGTCGAGCAGACCGGACGCTTCCAGGGCCGCCTCGATGCCTGCCTGGTCCGCGGCCGGCACATCAGGGCGGAATGCCAGCAGGCGCCACAGTGGCGCCCCGGGCAGGGCCGAACGGTCGGCCGTGCGGGTGCGCGGTGGGATGGGCGGGAGGTCGGCCGCAGCTGCCGTGCGTTCCAGTTCCTCGACGATCCGCTCCCGCCGGGCGCGGGCGTCGTCCCGGCCGGCCTGGGCCGTCGTCTCGTCGGCGGTGATGGAGCTCTCGGCCGACCGGGCGGCGGCCTCGACCAGCGCGAGCACGTCGGTCTCGACGGCGGCGCGGGAGGCGAGTTCCTCGGCGTCGTCGATGGACAGCTCGGTGCAGTCGGCCGTCGCCCACCGGCGCAGCCGGTCGGCGTGGGCGTCGACGGCGTCCTCGTAGCCCTGGGCATTCCGCTCGCGCCGCGCGGTCGCGTCGGTCAGCCGTTCACGCGCCGTGTCGAGGTGTTGCTCCGCCGTCGTCCGGTCTGCGACGCGCCGCTCGTGACGCTCGACGGCGGCGCGGACGTCGGCGATCCGGCCGTGCCGCGAGACCGCCGCACCGCGCAGCAGGCGGCGTGCCGTGCGGCCGTGTTCCTCCCGGTCCCGGGACGACGTCGGTGCGCTGCCGAGCAGGGTCTGCACCTCGCTGAAGACGGACTCCATGGCGGCTCGCCGCGCCGCGCCCCGGGTCTCCTCCCGGGCGGCTCGGGTGTGTTCGGCACGCTGCTCGGCGCGCAGCCGCGCGGCGTCGGCACGCCCGGCGTCCTCGGTGGCCGCGTGGACCTTGCGGCCGGCGGTGGCGCGGATCCGCTCGGCGGTCCGGGTGGCCTGGTCGGCCCGGCTGCGAAGTTGGTCGAGTTCCTGCCCCTGCCGGTAGACCTCGGATCCGAGCAGTCCCTCGATGGCGCCGTCTATCTCCTGCCGCCGGTGTTCGAGCTCCTCCTGCGCTTCCCTGCGCTCCGCGCGCAGGTGCAGGGCCTCGGCGTGCTTCTCCTCACTGTCCTTGGCGATGCGGGCGACGTTGTCCATCTCGGTCGTCGCAGAGATGAGCGCCGCCGCCCCGGCACGCAGGACACGCTGGGCGTAGCCGCGTTGCTGGTTCGCCACGGCGGTGGCCGCGGCCACCTCGTCGTCCAGGGTCTTCAGGTGTTCGCGCTGGCGGTCGAGGCGTTCGAAACCCTCGGCGAGTTCGGTGATCTCGCCCTGGCCGAGCGGGGGCAGGGCCCGGGAGAGCAGGGAGGAGAGCAGCGACGGGTCCAGGCGCTCGGAGAGTTTGGGGGTGCGAAGCTGAAGCAGGGCGGTTATCAGGGCGTCGTAGCGCTGCTCGCTCAGGCCGGGGAAGAGCGTGCTGCGGACAGTGTTGCGGTAGTCGACCGGTGATCCGTGCAGCTCGCCCCGGCCATGCAGGGCGTCGGCGAGGGCGGCGCGGGTGAGCGGCTGGCCGGTGTCGTTGACCAGGGAGAGACCGCCGGGGCGGTCAATTCGCGCGCTGGTGGTGAAGTAGTCGACGGTGACGCCGGTGGTGTGCACGCTGGCCTGGAGCCTGGCGCCGCCGGTGAAGTGGACGGGGTCGTCGTCTCCGTCGCTGCGGACGAACTCCAGCCACACGTACCCGACCCGCGTCTTGCCCGAGGCGCCCTCGCCCATCAGGTTCCAATGCATCGTGCGCTCGGAGCCGCCGAAGGTGGACAGCCGGTTGGGGCGCAGGCTGGCGTCGAGCAGGAACGGCAGGAGCACCTCCAGCGCCTTGGACTTGCCGGTGCCGTTCTGCCCCCGCAGGAGCAGCCGGCCCTCGTGGAAGGTGAAGGTCTCGTCGTAGTAGCGCCAGACGTTGAGGATGCCGGCCCTGGACGGCTGCCATCGTGCCGTGGCGGCTGGTGCCGGGGACGGGGAGCGCTGCGGAAGCTGGGTCACGGTCATCGGAGGTGTCCCCTGGTCAGTCAGGTTGCAGGACCGTCGGTCGCGGCGGTCTCAGCGGTTGAGGCCGCCGCGGCGTTCCGGTACCGGAACGCTGCGGGCCGGGGTACGGTGCGGTCGCCGATCCGGCGGGCCAGGCCGAAGTCGCCGAGGACGCGGACGGCGTCGGCCGTGAGGCGCTGGGCGCCGTCTTCCGACTGGTAGCCCTTCGCCCACTGCGGGAAGCGCCGCAGGAGTTCGGCCGCCTCGCCGGTGAGCTGTTCCGGTGTCAGCCCGTCCGGAGCGGCCGTCAGCGGTTCCAGCAGGAGCAGGGCGGCGACGCGGGCCGTCGCGGAGTCGTCCGGGAAGCGACTGTCGGTGGCGATCCCGTCCGGGTCAACGAGCAGCAGGCCGTCGGCCCGTTCCTCCAACACGAAGCCGCCCTGCTCGGCGGCGCGCCGGATGATCTGGCGCCCGGTCGGCGAGGTGAGGTAGGCGAGTTCGTCGGCGCCGAGCTCGTCGTGGTGGAGGACGGGATCGTCGAGGAGCCGGCGTAGCACCGAGTGCCGCAGCCGGAGGTTGCGCTGCGCGTCAGAGGCTTCGGCACCGCCGTACCGGCTCTCGCGCACCGTGCCGCGCAGGAGTTCCTCGAAGCGCAGCGGTACGTCCTGCGCCGGCACGGCCAGCCGGGACGGCCCGACGGGCGCGGTGATCAGGCGCATCAGGACGGTGGCGTCCACCCGGAAGAGGACCTTGGCCTTCGCCGAGTCCACGAAGCTCTCGGTGACGCCGTCCACGGTGAGCAGTGCACCGCAGGCCTCCAGCAGTTTGAGGACGTCCACGAAGGCCATGCGCTCGGACTTGCTCGCCGTGTCGAAGGGCGGCAGCGCCTCGTCGGCGGCGCAGGCTTGGACGGCCCGGTCGGCGAGCAGGCCGACCGTCGTCATCGGCACCGAGAGCAACTCGGCCGCGACGACGCACAGCAGTGTGTAGCGGCGGCGGTCGAACGGGCCCTTGCCGACGCGCGGCCGACGGGCTGGGCGTGAGGCATCGGGGACCGTCCGGATCTTGAGCAGGCGCGCGTAGCCCAGGCGCGGTTCCACCACCAGCTGCCAGCCGCAGTGGTAGTCGAACCACTTCGTCAGCGGGTCCTGCCGGCGACGGATCAGCTCGAAGGCGGTCGGGTCGCCGCGCTCGGTGATCAGCGGCCGGCCGAGGAGGAGCCTGATGCCCCGGGCGACGTCCTGCCGCTCGGCCAGGACCAGCTGATTGGCGAGGGTGCTCATCCCGCCGCCTCCCCAAGCGTCGCGGAGTTGCGGATCTCCACCAGGTAGTCGGGCCCGTCCAGCGTGCCCCGCGGCGTTCGCAGCACGGCCCGCCCGCCGTCGGGCAGTGCCCGCAGCACGATCTCGACGCGGCCGTCGGAGGTGACCGCCCGGCGCGCCCCATCGACGTCCGGTCGTACGGCCAGTGCCCGGCCGAGGAGGTCGAGCAGTCGCTCGAAGACAGTGTGGTCCAGCATTCCGAAGCCGGAGAGCCGCACCGGCCCTCCGGTGCCCAGGACGTCCCATGCCGCTTCGAGTTCGGCGCGCTCCTTGCGGGCCCGCTCGGTCCGGGCTGCCTTGATGCCGCCGGTGTCGCGGACCTTCCCGGTGCGCGTGAACCGCTCGGTGCGGCCGCTGGCGCGCAGCAAGGCCGACACCTCCACCGGCGGGGCCTCGGCCCAGGTGGCCGACGAGGGCACCAACTCCGGGTCGGGGTGGGCGAGATGGGCGTGCCGGGCCGGCCCGAGACCGAAGGCGGCCGACCACAGCCGGTGCAGGTCGTCCTCGCCGGGCGCTGCGGCGAACCAGCGGGCCAGCTCCCGGAAGTCCTGGACAGCGCTGGACGAGCGGCGCCTCGATTCGGTGATCCGGTCGAGGACCTGGAGGAGCGTCACGATCGCCCTCCGCGCCACATCGTGCAGCTGCTCCACGCGCGGCCGCGCCTCGTCCACCGGCCGGAACCAGGCCCGCAGCCCCTCCCACCGCGCCCGCCGCCGCTCCAGCCACGCGGCCGCCGGATCGCCGTCGGCTCCCGGCGGAAGCTCGGCCCCCTGCAGCGCCCGTTCGTGCAGCAGCCCGACCCCGCGTTCCTCGACACGCTCTACGGCGGCGGTCACCGCCTGCCCCCGCTGGTCGAGGTTGACGAGGAACTCCTGGAGGTACGCTACCGTCGAGGCCTTCACCTCGCGAAAGGTCGCCAGGTCCGCACCCTCGGCGCGCAGCAGGCGCTGCAACTCCCCGTTGAACGCCTTGGTGTTGGCCAGCAGCGCTTCCAAATGGCCCTCCAGCTCCTGCAGCGTGGTAAAGACCCGACGGTCCGAGGAGGCGGTATCCTCCAGTAGGACGTAGAGCTCGTCGAGCCGGTCCGTGATCGCCTCCAGCACCGCCGTCTGCAACGCTCCCGTCGACACGAGCACGGACAGCGCGTGCTCGACCCCGGCGAACGCGGCCTCGCCACGCCTGGTCAGCGAGTACTGGAGGTTCCGACGCTCGTACTCCTCAGCGCTGCGGTAGTTCTCCGCGTGGTTCTGGACGACGTCCAGCAGTTGCCACTCCCTGAGCTTGAGCAGCGCGTCCTGCAGATCGTCGTCGTGGACGGCGTCGAGCCAGCCGACCGGCCGCAGCCGGGCCCGGACGTCATCCAGCCCGAGCGCCGTCTCCAACCGCTCGTTGGCCGCGCCGAAGGCCTGGAGGATCGCACCGTAGAGCCCGGCCTTCTCCCCCGTCGTGAACCGGAACATCTCCGGCGGCACCCTGCGCAACGGCTCCCCTCTCCTTCGTCGGGCACCACACTACGTGGACGCACCCGCAGCACCGACCGGGACCTCGATGACGAGCATCGGGAACCGGGCGCGCGGAGCCCGGAGCTAGGTGCAGTTCCGGGCTCCGATGCGCCCAGTTCCCGATGCGTCCGGTACAGGTCGCGGGTCACTTCACCGCTCGCGTTGAGTAACCCGCGACCTGGTCAACCGGTATGAGTGCGTTTCCAGGCATCCCGAAGAACAGCCTCGAGGTGGTGCTTGCCGTCGGCGGTGACATCGAAGACCTGGAGGGCCCGCAGCAGACGGAGTGCGTAGGCCGCGTCCATCGAGTCGCCGTCGGTGTCCGCCTCGATCGCCGTGTGCAGGTCGTCAAGGGTCATGCCGTCCGGCGTCATGAACTCCAGAACGGCCCGGTAGGCGGCCCACTGCGTGGTGTGCGGGATCAGGCCTGCCTCCGCCAGAAACTGGCGCGCCCCGTTTTCGTCTTCGAGACCCGCCGAGGCCTGACGCAGGGCCCTGTCCCCGTGCAGCCCCTCGTCCAACGCGGCGGACAGTTTGTGGACCAGTATCGGCCAACCGCCTGTGTGGCCCCGGAGCTGTTCCAGCTGTGTCTCAGAGGTGAACGCCTCCTTGTCCTGGGCCCACGACCGCAGGCCGTCCGAGGTGAACCGGCGCAGGGGAATCGACTCGACCTCAATGCCGTAGGCGCTGCTCTCGCCGAGGGCGATCTCCCAGAGCAGCGGCTGCTCGGGCCCGGCGATGATGACAGCTGAGCGCGTGACGCCGGCCGCGGTCGGGGTGCGCCTGACTGCGCTCTCCAATGTGCCCCGGCATGCGTCCTCGGACGGCGCCTTCACCGTGAGGTCCGACACCACCACCCGCTGCTGGCCCGCTCGGCCCACGACGAGTTCACGATCGAAGTCGGATCGTTTCGACACGTGCGGCATCTCCCAGCCGGTGGTCTCCGCCACGTCCCGCAGAGCGAGGCCGACCCGGTCGATACCGGTGGCGACAGTACCGATGATCAGGCGTGCCTGGTTTCCGTGCCCGGGGAGCACATCGGCGATCTGGTCCGCGGTGAGCGGGGAGTGGGACTGGCCGTCCCGTGACCGATGCCGTGCCTCGAACTGACTGAAGTGCTCAGCCACCTTTCGGCTTGAGGCCTCCTCCAACTCAGCCTCGACCCTGCCCAGGTTGCCGATCATGCTCAGTGCGTTGGCGCTGCGCAGGTGCCAGCCACGGTGGTCGGGATCTGGCGCGAGCACGCCGAGCCCCTCCATCTCGGAGAGGTAGGCGCGGAACTGGTCCGTGTCCAGGTTCTCAAACCCTTCCGGCCACCAGTACGTGCACTCCTCCCGCAGTCGGAGCTGACTCAGCTTGGCATCCACCCCGTAGTGATGTGCATGGTGGGCCACCACGTTCGCAATCACGTTGTAGCGGGAGTCGAGTCGCAGCGTGTCGTGGAACGCCTCGGTGATGCTCGCCCTGAGCTCCCGGTCCGACTGGACCTCCTCCACATCTGCTCGAGTGATGGTGTAGGGCGGACCTGAAGCCACACCGGTTCGCTTGGCGTGCATGGTCTGCACCAACCGATGGCCGAACATCTGGAGCAGGAACGGCTGGTACGAGCAGTGCCCCAGAATTCGGTGCACCAACGCGGGCTCCTCGAACTCGTACCCCAGCACGGCCAGCGGCTCGATGAGCAGCTTTGCCGCGTCCTGCGGCCCAAGCGGGCCGATCACGGTGGGTCGCTGCGCGAGGTGGCTGAACGGGCTGTTGACCGCGATCTTCGCGTATCGCTGCACCGAGTGGAGGCCCGCGAACACCACCTTGACCCTGTCCTCCGTCTCCGCACCGAGGTCACGCAGCCTGCGGGTCTCGGTGAACTGCGGGGAGTCGGACTCGAAGAAGCCGTCGGCCTCGTCGAGCATGATCAGCAGTCCTCGTTTGGTGTCCTCGCGAAGCCACGCCTTCATGCCGTCCAGCACGTGCTGGTAGGTCAGTGCCGCGTCGGCCTTGACCTTTCGCGGCAGGACGAGTGCGTCCCGCTCGATCAGCCGGCGGCCGATCCGGTCCCAGACCGTGGCGGAGGGAGCGTTGGTGCCGGTGAACGTCGAGTCCAATGAGAGCAGCAGGCTGAACCGCGAGTCCGGGACCTGGGCCTCGTACTTCCGCCCGGCCTGCTTCAGCAGCGCCGACTTACCCAAACCCCGCCCGCCGAAAACCACCTGGTCGCCCGTGGCCCGCTGAACGGAGGCCAGCTCTTTGTCACGACCGAAGAACATCTCCTCGGACACCGGAGCACGTTTACCCATGACGTACGGATTGACCGCGGAGAACGGCAACAGGACGCGCATCGCGGAGTCCAGGCGCTGGTTGCCGCAGGCCGCCAGATGAGCGAGTGCGGCATCGTCGAGAACAACTGTTGCCCGCCGCCCGCGAGCGCTCTGCGCCGCGAGGACGCTGCGATCGCGTACCGAGAGGGTGCCGAAGTAGGCAACGACAAGGCTGTCGTCGTTGGGGTCCTGCTGGATCCAGGACGTCAGCGTCTCGGCCGAGGGCCGGTCCCACACCAGCATCAGCCGGAGACTCCCGCGCAGACCCGACCCGAACGCGGGCACCAAGGCCGAACCGGTGTATTCCACCGACGGGATGTCAAGGAAGCGGTAGCTGCCGGAGCGCGGCTGGTCGACTCGCTGCGGACCCTTCTTGCTGCTGTAGCCGATCAGCCGCAGAGCGGGCATCAGCAGTTCGCTCTCACGGACGCCCTGTGTGCGCGCGCTGCCTTTCCGGCTCGCCAGGTCCGCCCAGCCGGTCAAGGCCTGCGCGCTCTGTTCCGCGATCTCCGGCGACAAGGCGGAGTAGTCGAGAGCCTCCAACCCAAGATAGCGCTCCTGACGGCGCACAGCGTCGATCAGCTCCCGGGAGATACCCGTCCCGGCCAGCTCGGTCGGTACCTGCGGCAGGAAGGTCGCCAGGCTCTGGTCCTTCGAGCGAGTGTCGGGGATGCTCTCCCCGTTCACCAGATTGGAGATGAGTTCATCGGCTGTGAGCAGATCACCGGTGTCGATCAGCTGTTCCACGCGCTCCTGATCGTCGGCCTGAAGTCCGTCAATCTCCAGGAGCCGCGTGCGCAGCGCAGCCGAATGACTCGCGTGCGCCCGGTTGAGCTCCCCCGAGAGGGTGTCGAGTTCACTCCGGACAGCGGCGAGGTCACCGTCCGGTTCGGGCACGGCGTCCTGAATGCGGCGCTCGAACGCGCGCTCCCGCTCCTCGGTGAGGGCACCGTCCACGCGGGCCCGCCGCAGGCTCTCCTCCAGACGCTGGCGGGTTTCGCGCAGTTCCTGCGCGACCTGCTTGCCTGCCTCCAGTACGTCTGTGCGCAACCGGTCCGACGGCGCGTCCTGCTCTCCGAGGCTGGGAAGCTGCCGCTTCGTCCAGAGGTCGAGGAGCTGATGTGACGTGGCAAAATGCTCGTGCGCCGCCTGAGACCGAACCGCTTCCTCCCAGGAGCGCTGTGCTGCCCGAGCCAGTTCCTCGGCCGGCACCTCGGGGTACCGCACGCTTCCCGTGGCCGCATCCACAACCGCTCCGGGAACCTTGAGAAGTTCAGCGTGCAGAGCGAGCTCCGCCGAGAGCTCGATGTCATCGAGCCGTGCCGCGCCCGACAGCAGGTCAAAGGTCCGGGCGAGCGACGTCACGGCCGCTTCCAGGGTGGCAGCGGCAACGACGTCCGCGGCGGCCATCTGCTGGCGTACCTCGCGAAGGACGTCTTCACGCAGACCGAGCACGACGGAGCGCATCTCCTGGACCTGGTCGGCGCTCCAGTCCGAGTCTCGCGCGGCAAGCTCCTGAGCGAGTCGGCACCATCTGTCGACCAGTGCGAGCCGGTCCGCCGTATGCCGCAGCAGGTCCTGGCGGGCCGGTCCCTCCAAGCGGGTCCGGGCACCCGGGGACATGAACTCGCGGTCCAACCTGTCCAGCCTGGACTGGATGGCCGCCGGGTCGCGGAGCTCGCGCACCATCCGCGAAAGGGCTTCGAGACCGGTTCTGTCGTCGTCGACTGCGTGCCGCAGAAGCGAGCCGACCAGACCCTTCTCGGAATCCCACCAGTGACGGACGATCTTGTTTCCCGTGGGAACCGGATGCTCGGCACCTGGTCGAGCCCCTGCCTGCAGTCCTCCCTGGCGTCTTCCAGCGCACGTTCGAGCTCGGCCGAGTCTCGGGCCAGAGCAAGCGGTGGAGAATGCACCAGCAGTGACTTGAGCGCCCGTTGGGCTACCTCATCCGCCACCTGGACAAGGCCGGGTGGAAGCCCTGTCGCGACTCTGCCGAGCGATGCACCGGCTTCGGAGTCACCGGTGACGAGCACCGCACGCAGAAGCGCGGCGGTGGCGAGAGCGGCCTCCGCCCGACTCGCGGTCAGATCAGCGAGGTCCGGGCCCGCAAGCAGCGTGCGAATACGTGAGAGGCTCTCACTGCCCGCCGACCGCACTGCCTCCGCGCAGGCTGCCACCTGCAGCACCGCGGTCCGCTGCGACGGTTCGCCAAGGCCGGCGGCCAGTGACGCGGCCAGGCCGTAGCGCTGCGCCGAGACGAGTCCGGCAAGGCACGTACGGGATTCCGGGGTCGGGTTCTCGGTGGACCTCAACTGGTTGCCGAGGGCACCGGCGGTGGCAACGACGTCGATGGGTTCCACCACGGGCTCGGGCTCTACCGAGGGAAGGATCGGCGCCTCTTCCGGCGCCGGCGGGAGCTCGTCGGTCATTTCGGGGAGCTGTCTCGCCGACTGCGGCTCGAGGACGACGGCGCTCACCGCTGCTGCACCAGTCGCCGTCGAATCACCGCCGCTGTGAACGCCTTGACCGGCCGACGTCAGGAAGCCATGTTCAGGCCGCGCTTGCGCCGTGGCGTTCTCCAGGATGGGCACGGGAGCTTCGAGTTCGAGCTCCGACGGCACAGGCTCCAGCTGCTGCGTGGCCTCGTCTTCGGCCTCGCTGTCGGGCTGGAGCAACAGTTCCGTGTACCGGCCGGCGGGATAGGCAAGCCACCGACTCTTCGCCGCGGCAGGAAGCAGGGCGAGGATCTCGGCGGGTTGATGGTCAGCCGCGTGCAGCTCCACCATGGTCAGCAGCGCGTTGATGGCCTCGGCGTCCTCCTGGTCAGCGACACTCCAGTCGGTGGTTTCGGCGATCGTGCGGGCCCTCGCCCGCGCGGTCTCCAGGTCCTGGGCGAGCGCCGTATCACCCGACCGACACCTCAGCCACACCACCTGACCGAGTCGTTCGCGGAGGGGCGCCGCGGCCAGACGACGCACCGCAACGTCGGTCTCCCGCGCATAGCTAGCCAGGTCCGCCGTGATCGGGCCCACGCCATGGGCGGCAAGGCCAAGAGCTGCAGCGTCAAAGGCTGTGGCCACTTCGAGCAAGGCCGCCAGGTCTGTGTCGACCGGGCGGGACTGCCGGGCGATGGCCTCGGCCGTACGACGGGCGGGCTCGACGGCTGCCTGCAGCATGTCCGTCACCCGGCACAGAGAGGTGTTCAGCTGCTCGACGTCGGGCAGGGCGGCATCGCCGAGTCCTGGATCGGCCTCTTCGGCGGAGCCGGCCTCATCCGTCGGCTCTGGAGGGGACGGGTTCAGCGGCTCCTTCTTGTCCGCGTCCCGAAGCGCCTGCCTCGCGTCCGGAGCCAGCTCCACCACCCGCTGAGCGGCTGCCACGGCGGCCTTGACCGGGATCCCCATGTCGGCGATCCAGGGCTGCAGCATCGCCCACGACCACAAATGGGCATCGCCGACGCTCACCTCAAGCCGGGTCCAGGCGGTCAACCGCAGCAGTGCGGGACTCCAGCGGTGTGTGATGGGCCGAGAACTGTCCTCCGGAACACCCTTGGTGAAACGGAAGCCGGCCAGCGCCAAATCGTGAACGACTGGATAGGTCAGGTGAAAGGCCGCCTGACGCGCTCGCGGCGTGTCGGGATTCCGCTGCAGGCGCGTCAGCACATCGTGGCACAGCGCCCGATTGACTCTGGCCCCGTCGACGGGAATCCGGAGTGCACTCAACAGATTGCGACGCCACTGCACCGGCGTGGAGTTGAGGGCGTGCTCGATGTCCGCCTCGGTGAGCCTCGAGAGAGCGACCGCCAAGGGCTTGGGCTCCCCCACCCATGCGTCCGTCAATGCGGTCGACAGTGCCTCAAGGGCTTCGAGCAGTTCCCCTGACACAGTCCCTGACTCCGGAGATCCGAGGTCTACGGGAAAGGGCGGATCGTCCTCCACGCCAGTGGCAGCGCGGAGTTGACGGGGCAAGGTCATGCAGGATCCTCCTGGGGCAGGTGGTGATGCGGAGGCACGGGACCGCGACGCTCCCTGGTCAGCGGCCTCGCTTGTGCGGGCGCACATAGGTGAATCCGGGCGGCAGTTCAGCCGGGCCGGTCAGCCGGAACCGTCGATGGTCCGCGTGGTAGAGCGCGCGCTGTTCGTCGGTGGCCTGGTGACCGAGATGCCCGATGCGGCGGAGGAAGCCAGCCACGTCGTGCTCATGGACCTGCTGATCTACTTCGACGGATGTGTCCTGGTCACGACCGTCGACTGATGCTCCGCCCCGAATCTTCAGGCACTGCGGTGTGTAGCAGACGAGTTGTTCGAGGGGCTGACCCGATCGAGGCGGGTGGTACGTCCTCCCGTCGCGACCGCGGCTGCCCCGCGTGACGGTCAGACGCTCGGCGGCGAGCAGACCGGCCAGGACAGCCTCAACGCGGTGGGCAGCCAGTCCGCTACCCCCCATGACCTCGTCCACGGCCTCGGGAACATCGACCCGGGCCAGCATGGCCCGCCCGAACTGGTCAAGCAGACCGAGCCGTCGGACTGCGGTCATCAGCAGACGCTCTGCGAACAGGCCATCCGGAGGTTGACCTGAGAGTGGCAGGCCATCGGCCCAGTCCCGGGTGAGGACCCTCGGGTCATAACGGTGCCTGACAGGGTCGCCGTCTACGGTCACCGGATCCAGCAGCAGAGTCGTTCGTGCGTGGACCACCCTGCTGCCTCGTTGCCAGGTGAAGGAGAGCCAGATCCCAGGAAAGAGCTCCGAAGGCCAGGCGAGGCCGTCAAGCCGAACGCCTCGCTCACCCTCCGTAATGCTCGTGTCGTGACAGGCCCGATCCGCTGAAAGCTCCAGTCCGGCGTGATGGATAAACACACGGACCAAGCCGGTAGCTGCTCCGGCCGCGCGGAACTCCTCCGCGATCTGCCGGGGAAGCGGCAGACACTCCTCCGACACATGACTCAGCCGAAGCGGTTGAGCCCATTCAACCCGACTGTCACCGACCGAGAGGAGAATCGAAGCGCCCAGATCGCTGTCGTCAGGCCACGGCCTTGGGATGGGACCATCGACCTCTGCCTGCGGCGGCGCGTCCACGCCCACCAAGTGGTGATCCCGTGGCGACGAGGGTTCCGGAACGTGTACTCGCGACGGGAACGACTCGGTCCAGCCTCGACCGACAGGGTCGTCCGCAGAACCTTCCGTCGACACCGCGTGCACGACGTCCTCCACGTAGGCCGCGCGCCAGACACCGCCTCCCTGCCAGCGGTCGTCCAGGCTCAGCCGCACTCCCGACGGCAACAGACCGGTCGTCTCGTCGCGCTCGCGCCGCGCGTAGTCGGACAGGACCGAGTTGGCATGGCAGACGACCAACGGGTAGTCGGTGCCCCGAATCCGGTCCTGCCACGACGCACGACTGCGCAGCGCGGGCCCCACCGCCGTATACACCGGCTTAGGCGGCCACCCCACACCGACACGGCGCGCTACTCGGGGGACGGCCTGGTTCGCGGCCGACTCAGCCAGCCGAAGGAGATCATCACGACCTGGTGGACGAGAGTCCAGGAGCCGCCCTGCCATCGATTCGCGGGTGAACGCGTACTCCCCCCACATGCGCGCTGTATCCAGCGATGCCAGACCCTGCCGCACGGTGGCCATCAGCCCCCTGACCGCTTCCAAAAGCTCGCCATCACCGCTGTCCGGCGCAATCAGCGAAGGGAGCGGTGACGGCGCCAGCGCGCTCGTGAGCTGATCCCGGCCGCAGGTGACGAGATAGTGCGCGTAGTACTCGGCATCGCCCAGGTCGGCGTCCACCAGCGCGTACCGGGACTCGACCACCAGATGCTCGAACTCATCCGTTTTCCCTTGGCGGCGCAGCCGCTGAAGCCGGTTCACGGTCGGCGCCAGGTCCTGGCCGAACGCTGTGGTGTCGAACACCAGCCGCTCAGTCAGGATCGGAGTTTCGTCAGGGGCAAGTACTCCGGGCCCTTGTGCCCCCGCCGGGGCTCCGGAGAGCCACGCAGGCGTCTCACCGTAGGGCCCGAGCTCGGGGTGCTCCCCTTCCTTGTAGACGACCTCCGCCGGCAACAGATCCCCACCGGTCCGGATGTTGATCATCGCACCAACAGGCAGCGCGTCCACCTGTTCACCGAGCGCGACCGAGGGGAAGTCGCCGATGTCCAACGGGCCGCCGACGTAGCCGCCCGCAGCCAAGTCGTACCCGAAGTACACCGCGTTGAAGGCGACGGCAGTGTGAACGGGCGCGGCACGATGCATGACGACCGCTTCGAGGTAGGCCAGAAGCCGGTTCCGTGCCACGGGATCACAGGAATCCAACCCGGAGATCATCTCCCGGGTGACCAGCGGCGCATCGTCATAGGGCCGCCACACTCGATGGACAATGCCGTTCGGCGCGGTCACCCAACACCGTCCCTCGCCGCCTCAACGGGCGGCGGGACCGGTGCGTCTACGCGGCCGCCGGGAAGCGGGGATGCTCGGCGGCCCGGGTGCACTGCTCCAGCGGCCTTGCGCGCGACTCTGGCGGCTCCGATGGCAACGGCCCGGGCACCATGGTTCAGGACCATTCGCTTGCAACGATCGCGAACTGCCGCCATCGAGTCCGCCGCGGCGGTTCTCCCAAACCACGCGACGATGAGTCGGAGGAGAGGCGCCACGCCGGTCGACAGAGCACCACTGTTCGACATGCCCATTACAGTCCGTTCTTGGTGGTACCTATACGCCTGATGCGCGCCAAACGCTCAAAACAGGCGGCTAGTTCGGAACTGACTCATTGTGCAACCGAAACCTCTGGCATGGCGGCGTTTTGCACAGAAAGGCATGCCTACTATCGAACTTCACTATGCGTCACTCTCCTCCAGCGCCTCCCCGGCCGTAGCAGCGACCTCCCCTCGGTCGGCGTGCCGTTCCGATCCAGGCCGCCGGTGAGGTAGCGCAACGTCCACTCCACCGGCTCCGGTGCGGGATGACAGAGCCAGGTCCCCTCAGGTCCAGAGCAGCGTTCGCAGTGTCTGGCGCGCAGCTGCTGCCGCGCGCCGCCCGAATGACCCCGCGGCCATCGCCAGGAGACCACCCAACCCACGACCGCTGAAGCAACTGACCTCAACGGTAAGTCCGGTGAGTGGCGATCAGGTCGCGGTACCAGGCGCACGAGGCCCTCGGGGTGCGCTTCTGCGTGGCGAAGTCGACGTGGACGAGGCCGAGAAGCGCTGATGGTAGCCCTCAACCCGTCGAACAGGCTGTCATTGTATCGGTCAGCCCCGAAGAGCTCCCCAGTCTCCAATCACGCTCTCAGATCTCCGCGCGGCGCACGGTCTTCCAGGTGACCACCGCGCTCGCGGCGACCGCAAGGGCCAGTGATCCGAGGGTCACCGCGCCCAGCGTGGAGAGGTCCAGATTCAGCCCGACGTCCGCCTTGGTGGCCTGGGAGAGCCCAGAGGCCATCCCGGCCAGCGGCGGCAGTGTCACCAGGACGCCGAGCACCGCACCGACGCCGACCACCAGAGAGGTCTCCCCGACGGCGAACGCCAGCAGCTGTGTGGTCGTGCCGCCGGCGGACTTCATGACCGCGAAGTCGCGGCGCCGACCGTGGGCGGCCATCGCCATGCTGTTGGCGACGGCGATCCCGCTGTAGCCGACCGCGATGACCATCAGCATCGCGGCCAGGCTGTTGGTCAGCCTGGCGTCGGTGTCGTAATCGTCCAGGGCGTACTGCGCGGCGTCGTGCACGGCGGTCCCGGGGATCGCGACCGGCTTCACCTGCTCGGGGACGAAGACGTCGTCGTTGAGTGCGGCCGGGTCGTGGTCGCGGACCAGACCGCGGGCCATCACGAAGTCACCGCGCGCGGGGTCGTCCGGCAGGACCTGGGCGATGCGCAGTCGCACGGTGGCGCCGTCGGCGAAGCGCACCGGGTACTGGTCCCCGGCTTTGACGCCCAGCCAGGCCGCGATGGACTCCCCGAGCACCGCTTCACCCGCTTTGTCCAAGTATGGGTCGCGCGAGCCCAGCCCGTCGATCACGACCGTGGAGCCGTCGGCCTTGTGCACGAAGGCACGAGTCGGCAGGGCCGCCTTGCCGACCGAGTTGGCGGCGACCACCTCGTCGGTGTTGCCCGGGGTGCCGTCGTTGGTGACGATCACCTGGCCCGTGAGCTTCAGGGCGTAGCCGGCCGGGTAGGCCACCCGCATCGTCTCGACCATGCCGCTGAGCAGGACGGCGAACCCGACGGCCGCGATCACCGGCGCCGCCATGGACGCGGCACGGCGCGAACTTGCCGTCAGCTCGGCACGGATGAGCATCGGTCCGGCCGAGCACGCCCCGTTGAACGGACTGGTCACCACCCGGCCCACCGGCCCGACTAAGACCGGGGCGAGCAACGTGGCCGCCACGATCAGCACCATGGTCGCGGCGATCGCCATGTTGACCCGGCTGTCCGCGGCCGCGGTGGCGGTCATCACCGCGAGCACCACCCCGAGGCCGAGCACCACCAGGCCGGAGAGCAACCGGGCACGACCCATCGACCGGCGGCCGGAACGGCTCTCCAGCAGCGCCTCCAACGGGGGCACCTCGGCCGCCAGTCGGCTCGCCGCCCACGCCCCGATCACGCTGACGCCGACACCGATCGCGGCGGCCGTGAGCAGCGGCCACGCCGCCACCCGTACCGCCATGTCCGGCGGAGCGACGTCCAAGCGAAGCAGGAGGCCGCGCAGCAACGGTGCGGCCGCGACGCCGCCCAGGCAACCAGCCGCCGATCCGAGCAGGCCCACGGCGGCCGCCTCGCCCAGGACCATCCGGCGCACCTGTCCGGGGCTCGCGCCGATCGTCCGCAGCAGGCCGATCTCGCGGCGCCGCAGACCGGTCACCAGGACCAGCATGGAGGCGACCACGAACGCGGTGGTGAACAGGCCCAAGGTGGCCATCGCGGCGATCAGCTGGCTGCCGAGGAAGCGCTTGTGGTCGAGGTACTGAGGCTGGATCGCGGAGCGCCCGTCGCCGGAGACCACGCTGCCCTGGTCCCCGACGGCGACGCGAGCCGCCGCGGTCAGCTCGCCGGTCGACACGCCGGGGGCGGCCAGTAGGGCGATCACTCCCACCCCGGGCTCGCGCCGGGCGGCGGCCTCGTCGCTGAAGTAGAAGCCGGGGCCGTCGACCGTACCGACGACCGTGAAGTCACTGCGCCCGGCGGTGAGGTTCACGGTCAGCTTCCGGCCGGCCGCGACGCCCAGCGCCTGGTCGACCACCACCTCGTCGGCGGCATTCGGAGCCCGGCCGGAGACCAGCTCGTACGGAGCCAGCCTGGTGCTGGCGAAGCCGTGGCCGGCGTCCGCGGCTCCGTCGTCGCGGACCGGTGCGCTGTCCCGGAAGGCTTGGGCGTAGAAGGTGCGGTCGACCACGACGGAGTCCACACCGGGCACCACGCGCAGCTTGCCGATGAGCGCGTCCGCTTCAGCCTTGCCCCACGGGATCCGGTCCTTGGGGCTGCCGTTGCGGTCGGTGGCCTGCGGCGGAAGCACCAGCGCGGCGGCCGCCTCCAGCCGGGGCAGGACGGTCGGTTTGGCCGAGTCGTAGATGACCAGGGTGGTCGAGATCAGCGCCACGCCGACCAGGACGGCCACGAACGAGGCGAGGAAACTCGTCCAGCGTTCGCGTACGTTGGCGATGACCAGCATCAGGACTCCAGCCGGGTCATGCGGGCCGAGATAACGGCGGCGTTGCGGGCGGTGGACTCGGGGCTGAGGGTCACGCGGTCAGCGATCCGGCCGTCCTTGAGGAAGACGACGGTGTCGGCGATCGCGGCGGCGACCGGGTCGTGCGTGACCATGATCGTTGTCTGCGCCTCCTCGTCTACCAACTGGCGCAGCAGACGGAGCACTTCGCGCGAGGTCTTGGTGTCCAGCGCGCCGGTGGGCTCGTCCGCGAAGAGCACGTCGGGGCGTGTGACCAGCGCCCGGGCGAGGGCGACACGCTGCTGCTGGCCGCCGGACAGCCGGCTCGGACGGTGCCCGGCCCGGTCGGCCAGCCCGACCGCACGCAGTGCCGCGGCGACCTGGTCTCGGCTGACCGTGAGGCCCGCGAAGCGGGACGGCAGCTCGACGTTCTGCGCGGCGGTCAGCGACTCGACCAGGTTGAAGGCCTGGAAGACGAATCCGATGTGGTCGCGCCTCAACTTGGTGCGCTCGCGCTCGGTCTGCGCGCCGATGTCCACTCCCGCCACCATGACCCGGCCGTCCGTCGGCTGGTCCAAGCCGGCGGCACAGTGGAGCAGGGTGGACTTTCCGGAACCGGACGGCCCCATGATCGCAGTGAGGGTTCCGTGCTGGAAGCCGAGCGATACACCGTCCAGTGCGGTCACGGCCCGCTCACCCGAGTCGTAGACCTTACGAACGGTATGGAGCCGGACCGCGTCCGCCGTGGGTGTCTGCTTCGTAGTCGTCACGCGGAGCATTCCATCGGGTCGGCGGGGCCATCAGCACGGGTCCGGGCCCTACTCCAAGGGTATTGCCAGCACTACCCTCCTGCGCGCGCCCTCGAGTTATGGTGCTTGGCATGCGTCCCAGAACGGCCTGGCAGGCGATGGCCCAACGTCCGTTGAGCTTCCTCACCTCCAGTTGGCCGTGGCGCTCGGCGGCCTACCTGGCGAGCGGGGTGCTGGTCGGTGCTGCCGCGGGGGCGGTGCTGGTGGCCGGCCTGGTGGTCGGTCTGGTGCTGCTGGTGGTCCTGGTCGGGGTGGCCCCGCTGGTCGGCGTCGTCCTCTCCTCGGCGACCGTGGCAACCGTCGAGCGGCACCGACTGCGGCTGGTCGACCTCGACGACACCCCGAACCCGCACCGGAAACCGAGCGGCCCGGGACTGCGCGCCTGGGTCGCCACCCGGCTGAAGGAGCAGGTGACCTGGCGCGAACTGGGCTTCACGCTGGTGTCGGCGGCCGCGTTGTGGTGGCTGGACCTGCTCGTGCTGTTCTTCTCCTTCGGGGTGCCGGCGCTCTGCTTCGAGGCCGTCGACGGCGACACCTGGCCGTGGGCCGTCTTCGGGTCCTTCGTGCTGCTGGCCTCGCCGTACACGGTGACCTCCTGGGCCGGTGCCCGCGCCGCGCTCGCGCGTACCCTGCTCGCCCCGCGCGACGAGGAACTCGGCAGCGCGCTGCGGGAGGTGCACGCGTCCCGGGTGCGGCTGATGGACGCGTTCGACGCCGAACGGGTACGGATCGAGCGGGACCTGCACGACGGCGCGCAGCAGCGGCTCATCTGCCTGGGGATGACGCTCGGACTGATGCACCTGGACGTCCCGCCGGGATCGCCGCTGAGTGCGCAGCTGACCGAAGCACAGAAGCAACTGTCCTCCGCACACGAGGAGTTGCGCATCCTGGTCCGCGGCCTGAACCCCCCCGTGCTGGCGGACCACGGGCTGGCCGCCGCGATACGGGAGCAGGCAAGCCGGTTCCCTCTCCCGGTCGAGGTGGACCTGGACCTGCCCGGGCGGCTGCCCCGGCAGGTGGAGACCAACGTCTACTACCTGATCAGCGAGGCCATGACCAACATCGCACGCCACAGTGGCGCCGAGACCGCCAAGGTGTCCGGCCGATTCCACGCGGACCTCCTCGTCCTGGAGATCACGGATGACGGACGCGGCGGCGCGGACCCAACTCTCGGCAGCGGTCTGACCGGGCTCGCCGACCGCCTCACCGCGGTCGACGGGCGTCTGCGCGTGTCGAGTCCGGTGGGCGGCCCGACTCTGCTTCACGTGGAGATCCCATGTCACTTCGGGTGATCGTCGCCGAGGACGCCGTGCTACTCCGGGAGGGTCTGGTCGGCCTGCTCCAGCGTTTCGGGCACCAGACAGTCGCGGCCGTGGGCGACGCGGACGCCCTGGTCGAAGCCGTCCGCGCGGAACTGCCGGACCTGATCGTCACGGACGTCCGGATGCCACCGTCGAACAGCGACGACGGACTGCGCGCAGCCGTCGCACTGCGCCAGGAATACCCGCGGCTGCCAGTGGTGGTACTGAGCCAGTACGTCGAGCAGTCGTACGCGGTACGCCTGCTGGATTCGAGCAACGGCGACGCCGTGGGCTACCTGCTGAAGGAGCGCATCGGAGCGGTCAGCGACTTCATGGCTACCCTGGATCGGGTGGCCGCCGGCCACACGGTGGTAGACCCGGAGGTGATCCACCAGTTGGTCCGTCTTCGCCAGGACCCACTGGAACGACTGAGCGCGCGAGAGAAGGAGGTACTGAGCCTGATGGCGCAGGGCAAGTCGAACGCGAACCTGGCAGCAGAACTCTTCATCAGTGACGCCGCCATCAACAAGCACATCGGCAACATCTTCACCAAGCTCGACCTGCCGGTCGACGTCGACGGACACCGCCGCGTCCTGGCCGTCCTGCACTTTCTACGGGCGTGATCGCGCAGACGGGCGTTGGGGGCGAGGAACACCTCGATCCCAAGCCTCGACGAGGGTCACGCCACGCAGTGCCGAGTGGCCACCGGACACGGCAAGACCCGCGAGTCCTACCCCTCAGGGAGGGGCTGCATCCCGGCTCTGGCAACCGCCGATGAGACATTCACAGAGCTGAAACGCACTCGGATCAGTTCTCTTCCGTCCCCGCCATCCCGCTCGCCTCCGCGATTCCCTCGACCGTCGCGCGGTCGCTCGCCCGCCGACCCTCAGCGGCGTCAAGCCGGTCGCGCATTTCCCGCAGGCGGGCCGGGTCGGAGGCGACCTCCAGCGGTACGAGCGACATGACCTCCTTGGCTCGCTCACCGTCGCCGAGGTCGGCCACCACACGATCGGCGCGGTCCTCGTGTCGGGGTGCCAGGGCACCGAGTAGGCCGAGGAGAACGAGCAGTTCACGCTGCACCGCAGGTGTGAACAGCTCCCGTTCCTCGTCGTCCAGCTTCACCTCGATCCGCCCACCGCCGAGCTCGGCATAGCCGCGCAGGACATCCATCAGTAGCCCGAACTGCCGCGCGGGCATCAGGAGTTGGAGTGACTCGACGTAGAGCTTCAGTCGCAGCGCCGGAAGTTCCGAGGGGTTCGCATCGCCGTCCTCGTGCTCGCTGTCCGTCATCCGGGCCCTCCCTGGTGTGTCAGTCGACTGGCATCCTCACCGTCCATAGTCACCCGATGGCACGGATGGTGAGAACAGGTGACGGCGCGCGGAGGCGGGCGGAGTTCCCATTGCCGTCAAGGATCGGACGATACTCGGACCCGGGACGGGCGCAACCGACGGGCCGAGGGCCGCCGCGCCGCCGGCCGTGCCCGAACTCAACCAGCTGACCGACCGCTTGGAGGCCGCCGGTCTCGGCCCGCTGCTCGACGAGCTGGCCCAGAGCCTCCCCACTCCCGAGGCGGCGGTCGCCCGGTTCCGGTACGCCTGGTGGTCATCCGTTCTTGACGAGATCAAGATGCATTCCCAGCACGTTCGCACCTTCGTCGGACGGGAACACGATCACGCCGTCACACAGTTTCGCCGCACTGACAGCGACCACATGGCCGCCAACGCCAGCCGCGTGCGTTACTCCGTGGCGGCCAGGCTGCGAAAGGCCCGCGATGGCCACCGCGACCAGAATGCCGTGGTCCGTGACCAGGCCGCGCGCAAGACTCGACACCTCCCCCTGCGTAAGCTGGTCGCCAAAGCCCCGGACGTGCTGCTGGCAGCCAAACCCTGCTGGGCCATGTCGCCGCTCGTGGTCAGCCGAGTGCTACCGGCCACCCGGCTGTTCGACGTGGTGGTCTTCGATGAAGCCAGCCAGATCCTGCCGCACGACGCCATGACATCGATCATGCGGGGTCGCCAGGTCGTCGTCGCGGGTGACCGGAACCAGCTGCCGCCCACATCATTCTTCAGCCGAGTCCTAAGCGGCACCGACAGCCAGGAGAACGCCGATGAGGAGGAGGGGAACGATCCCGGCGTCTTCGAATCGCTCCTGGACTTGCTCAGTAGTCGACTGCCCAACGTCCACACCCTCCGCTGGCACTACCGGAGCAGTGACGAGAGACTGATCGCCTTCTCCAACCGGGAGATCTACGGCGACCGGCTCGTCACCTTTCCAGGGACCGCCGTCGAGAGTCCGATCAGTCTGGAGGTGGTCGACGGCCATACGCTGCCTGGCCAAGATGGATCCGCACCTCAGGAGGTTGAACGCGTGGTGGAGCTGGCGCTCGACCACGCCACCCATACCCCTGACCTGAGCCTCGGCATCATCACCATGGGCCAACGGCACGCCGACCGCATCGATCTCGCCTTGCGCAGAGCCCTCGAGGAGAAGCCGGACCTACAGGACTACTTCAGCCCCGAGGCAGGCCCCGGCCGACGCTTCTTCATCAAGAACCTCGAGCGCGTGCAGGGTGACGAACGCGACGCGATCATCCTCAGCATCGGGTACGCCAAGGCCGCCAACGGCCGGCTTGCCCAACGTTTCGGGCCCCTCAACAACGAAGGGGGAGAGCGTCGACTCAACGTCGCCGTCACGCGCGCCCGCAAGCGCATGACGGTCGTCAGCTCGTTCTCCCATCACGACTTCGGCCCGCGTGCCGAAACGAAGAACCGCGGCCCCGAACTGCTGCGCCTGTTCCTCGAATACTGCGCTATGCAGGGTGACCTCTCCCGGTCGGGCGGCCGCCAGGAGACGTACGAGCTGAACCCGTTCGAGCGGGAGGTTCTGAAGGCCCTGCGGTCCTCGGGCGTCCCCGCCATCCCGCAATGGGGCGTCTCCGGCTACCGTATCGACTTCGCACTGGCCCATCCGGAGCGACCCGGTCAGATGCTGCTCGCTGTGGAGACGGATGGCGACCGCTACCACCGCACAGTGAGCGCACGAGACCGTGACCGGCTCCGCCAGGCACACCTGGAACGGCTCGGATGGCAGTTCCATCGAATCTGGGCCGCGGACTGGTTCGCTGACCCCCAGGCCGAGACGGACCGACTCGTCGGTGTCTGGCAGAAGGTCGTCCGCGCGGCCGACGATCCGCCGAGCGGCAGAGTGATTCAGGACCCGGTCCCCGCTCCGCGCCGGGCAGAGGAGCCGTCGACTCGGCGAGAACCTAAACCGTCGTTGAGGCCCGGTGGCAGCATCGGCACCTACTCCGACATGGACCTCCGCGCGCTCGCCGGCTGGATTCTCAGCGACGGCTATCAGCTCGACCGTGACACCCGGATCAGTCAGGCCATGACCGAACTCGGCTTCCGGAAACGAGGACGGGTCATCGTCGAACGCCTCAACCAGGCCTTCGATCACTCTCAGCAGTTCGCGGACAAGGAGCACATCTGATGCCCCAGCTCGATCCCATGACCATCCAGCGCATCGCGAGACTCGTCGTGGACACGGACGGCCCTTTCGAACGCCCTGGCTACCAGCTGGCCGAGCTGCTGAAACGAGCGGCCTGGCCGGTACCCGTTGAATACGACGGCACGGCGAGGGTGCCCTGGCTGGCCGAGACGATCACGGAGTCGGCCCATGACGAAGCCGCCGTCAGCCGCTTCCTCTGCCGCATCTGCGATCCGCTGGAGTACGAGGACGGCGTGGCGTCCGCCGACCTCCTCCGGCAGGGACTCAACCAGGTCCTCTCCGCAGAGCAGTTGTCGATCACTCACGTTGGCGGCCGCCCTATGCTGGGTGCGCTCGGCGAGGACGGCCGATCGACCACCTTCAATCCACCCGAAGACTTGGAGGCACGTGTCCGACGACTGGTCAGCAACGACGAGATCACTCGTCAGCTCATGCAGCGGGTGAACGAGACCCGTATCTGCGCGGACAACGGTGCGCACGTCTTCGCCCTCATCGGCATCGGAAGCTTCACCGAAGGTCTACTGCTCGACGTGCTGACCAAACGCGAACCGAGCCTGGCGCAGGGATTCCCGAATCCCAACGGAGGAAGGCCCGTGCCGGCGGCGAAGGCCAGCCTGGCACTGCTACTCGACACTGCACGGTCCCGGGGCTGGATTCAGGTCGACGCTCACGACTTCATGAAAATCGTCCGCGAGTACCGCAATTTCGTCCACCTTCGTCAGCAGCGGGAACGCGGGATCGACCCCGACCACGACACCGTCATGATGTGCTGGGGCCCGGTCCTCGCTGTCCTCAACGATCTCGAGTCGAGCCTGCAATGACTACTGCCTGGCATATCGCGCCCGGGGGGGTGGCAACCGGGTCGCAGTACCAGCCGCACGACGCCCCCCGCCCCGCAACACATGACGTCGTCCTGACCGCAGTCACCTGACCTTCGGCCAACTCTTGCCTTCTCTCCGGTGACTGGTATCGCTGCGAACCGCGGAGTGTCGCTCCGCTCCGTACAGTAGAGCCACGAGTACGTCGTGGAGTGTTTCCGCCGATTCGAAGGCGAGGCCATGTCCGACTCCTCCATCCCGCGCTCCCGTTCCCGCGGATCCTCCCGACGCCGGAGGTCCCGCTTCATCGACCAAGCTCGTTTCAATCAAGCGGAGTTGCTCGCAGAACGGCTGCTCATCCACGTGGACGCCGCGCGAGTGGGGTGGGTGCGGGACCAGCTCAACATCGGCCGGAGCGGGCTCGTGATCGGCGGGCCGAAGGCCCTCAGGAAGACACTGGACCTGCGGGAGGAGGGCTACGAGGACGTACTCCTCGCCGACCCGGCGTTCTACGAGGTCGGCATCGCGACGGCAGACCTGCCCTACCTGCAGCGGACCGGTGAGTTCCCCGCCACCGACCCGCTCGGTCAGGCAGTCCAGGAGCAGCTCGCCGTCGGCGCGACGGCGGCGCTCACACCAACCGGGTACCTCCGAGCTGGGGACACGGCCGCCGTGCGGGCTGCTGTGCACGAGGTGGCCGTGCGCGAGGATCCTCGAATCGTGCTCGCGCTACCGATCGACGTCGGCTGGCTGCAGATCGACCTGGTTAACCGTCTCATCGATGAACTGAGCACAGCACCGGGATCCAAGGCCATCATGCTCGGCGGCCAGTTGGACCCGCTGGCGAGCTTCCCAGACGCTCTCACCGGCCTGGCCCGGGTCCTGGCTCAGGTGCCGGGCACCGCCCTGCTGCGGGCCGATCTCGCGGCGTTCGGCGCGCTCGCCGGGGGCGCGGCATTCGCCGGCTACGGGCTTTCGGGGCGCCTCCGGCATGTCGTACCGCCCGGCGAGCCGACGAAGAACTCGGGGTTCGCCGATTCCCCGTCCGTTCTGTTCCCCGAGTTGATGGCCCTGTTCCTCGGAAAGACCCTCGCACGCCGCTTCGCCGCGACGCACGCACCCGTTTGTGAGTGCGCAGCCTGCGGACAACGGCCGCTGGACAGCTTCCCGAGCAATCGTGACGCCAAAGAAGCAGCCCAGCACAACACGTCCGTGTTGTTGTCCTGGCAGCAGACGTTGCAGACCCTGGCGCCCGGGCCCGACCGCCAACGGTGGTGGCAGGAACGCTGCCGTGCCGCCGTGAACCGCTATCCTCTTGTCAACGCCGCCATCAAGCAGCCGAACGGATTCAGGGTCCAGCCGCAACTGCTGCGGTGGTCCCTCCTCAATGCGACGGCACCTTCGACGTCGACAGGCGCAGGAGCGGACTGAGACGCGGGCGGTTCAACCAAGTCGTCCGTACAGCTCCTCGATGAAGTGCCAGGCCGCTGCGGTGTGCCGCAGCGGCCTGTACGCCTCGGGTTGCAGGGCCATCCGGATCCCGTCCTGCTCGTGGACGAACACGCCGATGCCGTAGAAGGCGGCCTGCGTCAAGATCTCGTCCAGCCCCGCGCACGGGGTCCGGCGGAGCAGGACCGCTCGGCGGCAGAACGGCGCAAATCGGCCCGCACGCTCAAGACCCCGCCGCCAGTCGGTGGCCGGCACAACCGCGAGGTCAATGGCGAGCGGCCGGACCGCTCGACGTGTCACCAGCTCCGTGTCCGACTCGACCGCTCCGTGAGGGAGATGACGAACCTCTACCCGCCGCGGGAGCGAGCCCACCGGAACAGGAAGGTCAACCGGAAGGCTGAGCAGGCACTCCAACACGGGGATGCTGTCCAACTGCTCAGCACCAACCGCTTCCCGCCTGCGATGCTCACCTTCATCAATCCGGTACAGCAGGAGGGCACGGGTACCCAGGACCGAGAGCGTGATCCCTTCACTCTCCAAGGACACCTGCGAGAAGGCCGCCTCGCGGACAGAGCGCCAAGCCGCAGGATTCGCCACACTTGCCATGGACCCCACCTTGCCGTACCGCGCGGCACCACGGCCAGGCGCCCCTCCGCGCCGGGCCTCCGGGAGTACACGAGTGGATCTCGCATCCTCAGGACAGCACGGGCCACGGGCCCGGGTGGCCACGTCGGGCTGCGGCAAGGAGCCTCCTGGCACCGAGACCCTTCCGGCTGGACACGCGAGGTGAGGGCCTGAAGTCGCAAGGCCGCCCTTCCCTACACAACCGACCCGCAGCTGAATCACTGGGGACGGGCTACGGACTTGTCGAACACGCTGTCTTCTGCCTTGATTCCGGGGCTCAGCTGCTGCGGGCCGCGCCGTCCAGAGGGCCTCTCGGCCAACGCCGAGGGGCCGCACATCCCGCAGCAACTGAGGACCAACTACATTGCGTGCCTGGCTAGATGAGCGGCGATCAGGTCGCGATACCAGGCGTACGAGGCCCTCGGGGTGCGCTTCTGCGTGGCGAAGTCGACGTGGACGAGGCCGAAGCGCTGGTGGTAGCCCTCGGCCCATTCGAAGTTGTCGAGGAGGGACCAAGTGTAGTAGCCGCGGATGTCGAGGCCCTCGGCGGTGGCCTGGGCGAGGGCGTCGAGGTGGGTGGCCAGGTAGTCGATGCGGGGCTGGTCGGGGACGGTCTCCTCGGTGACGGAGCAGCCGTTCTCGGTGATGGTGATGGGCGGGAGGGCCTTGCCGTAGGTGTCGCGGAGGTGGAGGAGGAGGCGGGTGAGGGCGTCGGGGACGACGGGCCAGCCGAAGGCGGTGTGAGGGGCTTCGGGGATGTCGACGAGGTCGAAGGGGAGGTCCGGGGTGGTGGGGGCGGCGACGCGGGTGGGGTTGTAGAAGTTGAGGCCGAGGGCGTCGAGGCCGGGGGTGTGGATGAGGTCGAGGTCGCCGTCGCACACGGCACCGTAGATGTCGTCGGGGACGCCGAGGGCGGAGAGGTCGGGGTAGCGGCCGAGGAGGAGGGGGTCGGTGAACAGCCGGTTGTGGAGGGCGTCGTAGGCCTCGGCGGCGGCCTGGTCGGCGGCGGAGTCGGAGGCCGGTTCGACGGGGGTGAGGTTGTTGGAGAGCATCACCTCCAGGCCGCGGTCGTGGAGGATCGAGGCGGCCAGGCCGTGGCCGAGCAGCTGGTGGTGGGCGGCCGGGAGGGCCTGGAACATCAGGGTGCGGCCGGGGGCGTGGGTGCCCAGGGCGTAGCCGAAGACGGTGTGGACGAAGGGCTCGTTGAGGGTGATCCAGGCGGGGATGCGGTCACCGAGGCGGTCGGTGACGAGGGCGGCGTAGTCGGCGAAGCGGTACGCGGTGTCGCGGTCGAGCCAGCCGCCGTGGTCCTCCAGGGCCTGCGGGAGGTCCCAGTGGAAGAGGGTGGGCAGCGGGGTGATGCCCGCCTCCAACAGTGCGTCCACGAGCCGGTCGTAGAAGGCGAGTCCGGCCGGATTGACGGCGCCCGCACCGGCGGGCAGGACTCGGGACCAGGCGACGGAGAAGCGGTAGCCGTCCAGCCCCAGGCCCTTCATCAGGGCGATGTCCTCGGGATACCGGTGGTAGTGGTCACAGGCCACCGCCCCCGTGTGCCCGTCGCGAATGACCCCGGGGCGGGCGGTGAACGTGTCCCAGACGGAGGGGCCTCGGCCGTCCTCGTCGACCGCCCCCTCGATCTGGTAGGCGGCGGTGGCGGCACCCCAGCGGAACCCCGCCGGTAGGTCGTAGCGGTCCGGCATGACAGCCTCCTGACGCAAACGTGAGGAGGACTCATGTTACCGGCGGGGCCTCAGAACGCCAGAGGACCGTCGCCCACGTGCCGGAGACTCCACAACCGGCCCCCGGAGCCCCCTTGACCCCCAGTCATTTGACTGACGACCCGCTCGCGGTCCGCGGGTCAGGGGGCACTGGCCGCCCCGGCCCGGGTATGGGCCAGGGTTCGACACGGGCTCGAAGGGCCCGCGTTCCCGGGATCATGGTCGGTGGTCGGCGTACGCGGGAAGGGGCCGGAGCATGACTGGGTCGCAGCGGTGGGGTGTCACCACGACGCTGGTGGGCCGCGAGGAGGAGCGGGCGCAGCTCGCGGAGTTCCTCGGGTCCGCCACGGGCCGGGCGCTCGTCCTGCGCGGGGAGGCGGGGGTCGGCAAGAGTTCGCTGCTGAGCCACGCCGTCGCGCTGGCGGAGCAGGAGGGCCACGTGGTGGTCCGGGCCGCCGGCGTCGAGGCGGAGGCCGAGCTGCCCTATGCCGGGCTGCACCAGTTCCTCCATCCGCTGCTGGCCGACGTCGAGCGGCTGGACGACGGGACCCGGGCGGTCTTCGACGCCGTGTTCGGCGGGGTGCAGGGCGATCCGCCCTCGGTCATGACGCTCGGCATCGCCGCTCTCAACCTGCTGTCGCTCGCGGCCGCACAACGGCCGCTGCTGCTGGTCCTCGACGACGGGCAGTGGCTGGACGACGCCAGCGCCGACGTCTGCGGCTTCGTGGGCCGGCGCCTGGCGGGCGGCCCGGTGAAGCTCCTGGTCGCGATCCGCACCGACCTCACCTCGCGCTTCGACATCGCCGCACTGCCCGAGCTGCCGGTGGACGCCCTCCCCGAGGAGGAGGCGGCACTTCTGCTGGACCACCGGTATCCGGATCTGGGCCGACAGGCCCGCCGGATCGTCCTGGACCAGGCCCAGGGCAACCCGCTGGCCCTGGTGGAGTTGCCCGCCCACTTCACGGGCCGGTCGAGCGACCTCCCGCTCGAAGACCTCATCGGTCAGCGCGGCGTGCCGCTGCCCCGGCGGCTGCAACGGCTGTTCGGCGCCCGCATCGCGGCCCTCGACGAGCGGGTCCGGGCCGAACTCCTGACGGGCGCGCTCGACGGAGCCGGAACCCCGCGCGGCACCGACGCCGTCCCCGGCACCCGCTACGCGATGCGCGACGCCGACGCGGCCGTGGCCATCGGGCTGCTGGACAGCGACGCGGTCACCGGTGATCTCGTCTTCCGCCACCCACTCGTACGTTCTGCCGTCGTGCGGATGGCCACTCCCAACCAGCGCCGCGCCGCGCACCTGGCGCTGGCGCAGCTTCACCGGGAGAACCTCGAACGCCGGGCGACGCACCTTGCGGCGGCGACGGTCGATCCGGACGAGGAGGTCGCCGACGTCCTGGAGGCGGCAGCCGAGTCGGCGACCCGGCGCGGCGGCGCGCTGGCGGCCGTGAGCTGGCTGACCCGGGCCGCCGAGCTCAGCGAGAACCACACCGACCGGTCCCGGCGCCTGACCGACGCGGCCTTCGTCGCCGGTCACGCCGCCCGCCTCGGCCAGGCGCACCGGCTGGTCCAGGCGGGCCTCGCGCCCGGCTCGACGGAGTCGCCGGCCTCGGTGCTGGCGGCCGCCTACCGGGCGCTCTACCAGGACGGGGACGTCCGCTCCACGCACCGCCAGGTCTCGGCCGAGATCGAGAAGCTCCGGGACCGCGGGACAGCCGCTGCGCCGGCTGTCGGCAGCACCACTGCGTCGACCGTCGGCAAAGCCGAACCTGACGAGGTCCTCACCCGGCTGGTGGTCCTCCTCCTGGCGATCAGTCAGTTCGGCGGGGATCGCGCGGTCTGGGAGAGCACGCGCGAACTCCTGGCCTCCATGAGCGACCTCGTCACCGAACGCCCGCGCCTCTTCAGCGACACCTGGAGCGATGTGACCAGGCACGGGGCAGGCTGGGCCGGGCCGGTGCGAGACGCCGCCGCCAACCTGTCGAATCTGGAGCCCTGGGACGTCACTCGGATCGGCGCGGCCGCGTACCACCTCGACCTCCTGAGCCACTACCGCCCCCACCTGCAGCGCGTCGTGGACCGCGAGCTGGAGACCGGAGCCGTGGCCACCGGCATGGTCATGCTGCACCAGATCATGCTCGACCAGATGGCGGCCGGCGAATGGGCCCAGGCCGAGGAAACCGGACAGCGCGGCCTGGACCTGGCGACCGAGCACGGCCACCAGCTGTTCGCCACCCAGAGCCGCGCGTACCTGGCCCAGTTGGCGGCGCTGCGCGGACAGGTCGGACGGGCGCGGGACCTCCAGGCCGAGGTGGACGCCTGGGCCCGCCCACGCGGACTGGGGTTCCTCACCCAGGTCGCCGACTCCGCCGGCGCGACCGCCGCGCTGGGCTCCGGCGACTACGAGGCCGCCTACCTCTACGCCATCGGGATCACGCAGCCGGGCACGTTCCGGCCCTACACGTATCAGGCCTCCCGTACCCTGCTCGATCTCGTCGAGGCCGCCCAGCACACCGGACGCGTCGAGCAGGCCCGGGCGCACGCCCTCGCCGCCCGCGACGCCGGTCTGCCGTCCGTGTCGCCCCGCCTGGCGCTGATCACCTACGGCGCGCTGGCGATGACCGCCGAGGACGAGCGGGAGGCCGCCGAGATGTTCGTCCGGGCCGAGTCCCACCCGGACGCCGCCCGCTTCCCGTTCGAGTTGGCCCGGATCCGGCTGGCGCACGGCGTCCGGGTGTGCCACGTCCAGGGCCGGGCGGCGGCGCGGCCGTACCTGGTCCCGGCGGCCGAGGCGTTCGAGCGGCTGGGCGCGGCCGGCTGGACCGAGCGGGCCCGGGCCGAACTGCGCGCCACTGGGATCCCGCCCCGCGTCTCGACGCTGAACCTGGCCTCGCTGACCTGGCAGGAACGCCGCATCGCCGACCTGGCCGCCAGCGGTCTGACGAACAAGGAGATCGGCGAGCGGATGCACCTGTCGCCGCGCACCGTCAGCTCACACCTGTACCGCATCTTCCCCAAGCTGGGCATCACGGCCCGGGCGGCGCTGCGCGACGCGCTGAGCCGGACCGACACCCTGAGCCGGACCGACGCGGCGCAGGTCTGACGCCCGCGCTCAGCCCTGTGCGTCCGCGGCCTCGATGCCGTTCGCGGCCAGCCAGGCGAGGACGTGGTCGGCGACCGGGCGCCAGCCGCTGTCGAACACCAGGGAGTGCCCCCGATCGGCGAACTGCTTCAGATCGGTCACGGCGGAGGAATCGCCGTAGAGCTTGTAGGCCGAGCGGGTCACGGCGTCCGGGACCATCCGGTCCTCCTGGCCGGACACGAGCAGGAGCGGTCCGCGCGCCGAATCGGCCGTGTCCACGACGGTGTCGGCCGACCCGGCGGCGGTGCGATCGAGCCCGAGGTCCGTGAGCAGCCGGAGCGGGGCCGGGACGGCGTACCGGTCGTAGAGCTTCGCGGCCTCCTCCTCACCGACCGCGTTGGAAACGACGTGCCGGAACCAGGTCCGGGACAGCGGCTCGAAGCACAGGTGCCGGGTCGAACCGGCCGACAGCGGCGCGAGGGCCACGGCGGCGCGGCCGAGGCCGGCGCCGAGAAGGCCCTGGGCGATCAGACCGCCGGCTGAATGCCCGATGAGCACCGGCGGGTTGTCGAAGGAACGCACGATCCTCTCGTAGTGGGCCGTGAGCGCGGCGAGCCCGAGGTCGCGCAGCGGCCCGGGATCGCGGCGGACCTGGTCGGCGGTGGGGGCCTCGCCGGGCCAGTCCGGGACGCACACCGCGTAGCCGTACGCGGTGAACCGTTCGGCCCAGCTCTCCCAGGAGGACCTGTGGAACCACGCACCGTGGATGAGGACGACGGGGGTTTGCTTCACGGCCAGACCTTCCGATTGCACACACGACGGCACACGACGATCCGCCGGCATCGCGGCGCTCCTTCGAGGATCACCGAGCGGAAGCACGGCGGAAACAGTCGAATGACTGAATGTGGCGGCCCGGCAGAGCCTTACGCCTCTTCGGGCGTCTCGACGTCATGTGACTGATGTGTCACGCCGGTTGCCGAAGAACAGTGGAGGCACCAGCGGGCCTCCAGGAAGGATCGGACATGATCAACAGGCGTACGTTCACCAAGGCAGTAGGCCTCGGCATGGGCGCCACGGCGGTGTCGGTCGGCGCGGCGTCGAACGCTCCGGCCGCCTTCGCGGCCGGTTCCGAGCAGCCCGGCCGCCCGGCCCCGGTCATCCCGACCATCGCCCCGGGCACCCACACCGCGTTCACCGAGCTCAAGCGGGTCCGGGCCGGCGTGCTCGACATCGGCTACGCCGAGGCCGGACCCAAGCACGGCCCGGTGGTCATCTGCCTGCACGGCTGGCCGTTCGACATCCACAGCTATGTCGACGTGGCGCCGCTGCTGGCCGACGCCGGCTACCGGGTGATCGTGCCGTACCTACGGGGCCACGGCACCACCACCTTCCTGTCCCCGACGACCGTCCGCAACGCGCAGCAGGCCGCGATCGCCGTCGACGTCATCGCTCTGATGGACGCCCTGAAGATCCACAAGGCGGTGCTGGCCGGCTTCGACTGGGGCTCGCGGGCCGCCGGCACCGTCGCGGCGCTGTGGCCGGAGCGGGTCAAGGCCCTGGTGGCGGTGAGCGGTTACCTCATCGTCAACCTCCCGTCGCAGCGGAACCCGCTGCCGCCGAAGGCCGAGCACACCTGGTGGTACCAGTACTACTTCGCCACCGACCGCGGCCGCATCGCCATGGAGACCAGGCAGAACCGGCACGACCTGTGTCGGCTGGTGTGGGAGGAGACCTCCCCGACCTGGAAGTTCGACGACGCCACCTTCGAGCGCACCGCCACGGCCTTCGAGAACCCCGACTACGCCGCCGTCGTGATCCACAACTACCGCTGGCGCCTGGGCCTGGCCGACGGCGAGCCCCGCTACGAGCGCTACGAGCAGCTGCTCGCGGCCCGGCCGGCCATCACCGTGCCGACCATCGCCGTGGACCCCGCCCTCGACCCGTTCCTCCCCACGACCGACGGCAGCGGGTACCGGAGGTTCTTCACCGGCCCGTACGAGCACCGCCTGCTCGACGGCATCGGCCACAACGCGCCGCAGGAGGCGCCGACGGCCTTCGCCCAGGCCGTGGTGGACGCCGACCACCTCTGAGCCACGCGCATGCCGACCACAGGAGGTACGGACGTGAGTGATCCTGGTCCCAGCACGAACGGACAGGCGGCGGCGGTCCGCAAGGCCCGGTTCGGCACGCTCCCGGAGCGTGTCGCCTTCGAGGACATGGTCGAGGAGAAGGCGGTGCCGTCGGCGTACCGGGCGGTGGACGCCCACGACCCCGACGCGCTGGCGGTCAGGTTCTCCTGTCTGGCGGCGGATCTGGCTCTCTGAGCGCAGCGGGTCACGTACGACAGAGTTCGGGTCCGTCCCCGCCCGGGGGACGGACCCGAACTCTGTCGTACCGCAGGTCTCAGCCACTCGAGGGGCGGACGCAGCGGAAGCTGCTCGCGGCGTTCGGGTCACCGTGGCCGGTGTAGCGGGAGACCATCGGGTAGCGGCACAGGTCACGGGCGACGGTCCCACCTGTGGCGGTGGCCAGGGTGGCGTGCAGGACCGCCGGTGCCTTGCCGTGCTCGACCCAGGCGGTCAGTGACGCCAGGTCGTCGACCTTCCCACCGTCCAGGCCGCAGTGCGAGACGCCCGGTGCCAGGAAGAGCCGGTAGAAGTCGTCGACCTTCCTCGTGCCGCTCATCTCCTCGTCCACGCGCTTGCGGTAGTCGACCGTGCCCGCGGTGGGGATCAGCTGGTCGGCGTCGCCGTGCCAGGTGATCAGCTTGCCGCCGGCGTCGCGGAACGCGGAGAGGTCCGCGTCCCGGGTGCCGATGACCGGGTCGTACTCGGCGCGGGCCTTGCGGAAGAGCTCCTCGAACGTCGCGGTGGTGAGGTTCGCGGTGTCGAACGAGGGCTGCTCCTGCACGAACGTGGCGGCCCACACCGACGGGACGAAGAACGGCGCGCCCGTGGTGACGCCGTTCGCGTCCTTCTTGGTGGCCGCCAGGGGGAGGAAGTCGGCGCCGATCGACAGCCCGTACCAGAGCCGCTTGCCGTTCACGTCGCGCGGGCCGTCCCAGATCTTGCGGACCACCTCGGCGTCCGCCTCGGTGACGGTGACCTGCTTGCCGTCGCACTCGATCCGCGTGCCGACCAGGCGCCGCGGGTCGAAGTCGCACCGCTGCGGGTCGCTGATCAGGCCGTCGGCGACGCCGTCGAGCTTGTCGCAGGCCTTGAGGGCGGCCTGCTTGAAGGCGTCGAACTCGCAGCCGGTCGGGTAGGTGTGCGCCTCGTTCATCACGACCTGCGGCCACAGGGTGGCGACCTCGAACTGGTTCCAGTTGATGCCCGGCGCCGCGGCGTTGATGCCGTTGAAGTCGTTCGGGTAGCGCTGGGCCTCCATGTAGCCCTGGCGGCCGCCGGTGGAGCAGCCGTTCCAGTAGGAATAGGACGCCGCCCGGCCGTAGACCTCGGCCACGACCTGCTTGCCGACCAGCGCCATCTCGTGCGCGGAGCGGGAGGCGAAGTTGTCCAGCAGCGCGGTGTCGACGTGCCCGGCGGGGTCCAGCGCCCAGTCGGTGTCCAGGGGCCCGCCGACGCCGGCGTCGGTGGTGGCGGCGGCGTAGCCCTGCTTGACGGCCGCCGCGAGACCGGCCCCGTTGTCCCCGGCGGCGTACGCCTTGCCGCCGACCGCCTGGAAGCGGCCGTTCCAACCGGCCTGCGGCAGCCAGACGTTCACCTTGGCGTGGTCGTTCGCGCCGGGGTGCGTCAGCGTGACCGTCACCTCGCAGTGCGCCGGGACGTCGGGCACCTGGCCCCCGCCGAGCGGCGGGACCCCGGGCACCTGGAAGGTGCCGGCCGGCACGGCGGCCGCGGTCACGGACTCCACCGCGGTGCCCTCCGGGGCCGGCAGCGTGGACGGAGCGCAGGTGTAGGACGAGGGGCCGGCGACGGCGAGGGACGCCGACGCGCTCACCGGTGTGGAGACGGCCGCGGCGGCGGCCAGGGGGACACAGGCCGCGACGATGGTCAGGAACCGTCGTTTCATGATCTCTCCTCGGAATCGGGGACGGCGCCCTCACTGTGGTGGCCCAGGCGGTGGCGGCACATCAGTCACCTGACGCAAGTCGGCGGGACGGCTCCGAGGACCGGAACGGCCGGAACGGCCGGAACGGCCGGAAGCATGGAGTCACATGACCGATGCGCCGGGAACGGCCCGAGGGCGACAGTGAGGACCGCCAGATCCACTGCGCTGCTCAAACCCCTTGGAGCGTTTCCATGTTCAGCATCGAGAGCAACCGCCTGCGCCGCTTCGTCGCCGGGGCCGTCGCCGCGGCCGGTGCGATCGCCACCGTCAGCGCGTTCGCCGTCGCCGGCACCGCGAACGCCGCGACCGAGGACTCGGCCGCCGACCGGGGCCCGAAGCCGACCGTCGTCCTGGAGCACGGCGCGTTCGCCGACGGCTCCAGCGTCCACGCCCTCCGCGCTCCCGTCTCATCCCCTGCGTCCGGCGTCGCAAGTCCATGACCGCAAGGTGCTGCACCGGTTGCTGTCGGGGTGCCACCACCGCGCCAATCTGCGCCGCCTCACTGGAGCTTGCCGTCCCGATCGACTCCCTCGACTGAATCGGCCCCGGAATCATCCGCGGCGCACTCTCCCTCCCGGTCCGCTACCGCCTCGGCTGACCCGGAAGATCCGGACCTGCGCCGGCGGACGTGACCGCGAGGATGCGGTCCCGGCGAGCACAGGCGCGGTGAAACGGCTTTCGGCGAAGAGCAGTTGTCGATCGGCGCCAGGCCGGGGCGCGTCTTCTCGACCCGCGGCGACACGCCACGTCTGTTACATTCGATGTGACCTGTATTCGCGTGATCGAGGAGTGGCAGACGTGGCGGGTGACGACGACATCTCCGGGTGAGATCCGGATCTGACGGCCACCGGCCGGTGCTTCACGAGCGCCGCAGCCGAAGTGGTCCGCATCGTCGTGCCCCTTTCCCCACACCTGCCCAGGGCAGAGGTCCACCCTCTCGCCCTCGCTCTCCTTCGAGGTCACCTCCATGTCCGACGCCGCCGTCGTCTGCTCCAACCTCTCCTTCGCCTGGCCCGACGACACCCCGGTCTTCCACGACCTGTCCTTCACCGTGCCCGCCGGCCGGATCGGCCTGGTCGCCCCCAACGGCTCCGGCAAGAGCACCCTGCTCAAGCTGATCTCCGGCGAACTCAAGCCCGCCACCGGCTCGGTGTCGGTCACCGGACGGCTCGGCCACCTCCGTCAGACCCTCCCCCTCACCTCCGATCTCACCGTCGCCGAGGTGCTCGACATCGCCGGGATCATCCGGGCCATCGACGCCGTCGAGTCCGGCGACGTCGACGAGCGACACTTCACCACCATCGGCGACGACTGGGACATCGAGGAACGCACCCGCGCCCAGCTCGACCGTCTCGGCCTGGCCGACCTCACCCTGGACCGCAGCCTGAGCACGCTCAGCGGCGGCCAGATCGTCTCTCTCGGCCTCGCCGCCCAACTCCTCAAGCGCCCGGACGTGCTGCTGCTCGACGAGCCGACCAACAACCTCGACGCTCAGGCCCGGCACAAGCTCTACGACGTGCTGGCGGACTTCAACGGCTGCCTGCTGCTGGTCAGCCACGACCGCGCGCTGCTCGACCGGATGCAGCACATCGCCGAACTCGGCAGCGGCGAACTGCGTTTCTACGGCGGCGACTTCACCACGTACGAGGAGGCCGTCCGGGCCGAGCAGGAAGTCGCCGAGAAGAACGTCCGCAACGCCGAACAGGAGCTCAAGCGGGAGAAGCGGGAGATGCAGCAGGCCCGCGAGCGCGCCGAACGCCGCGCGAGCAACGCCGCCCGCAACCTCAAGAACGCCGGCCTGCCCCGCATCTTCGCCGGCAACATGAAGCGCGGCGCACAGGAGTCCGCAGGCCGGGCGGGCCAGATGCACACGGCCCGGGTCAGCGAGGCCAAGTCCCGGCTCGACGAGGCCGGACGCGCCCTGCGCGAGGAGCAGCGCCTCTCCCTGGACCTGCCCGACACCCAGGTACCCGCCGGGCGCAACCTCTTCATCGGCGAGGCACTGCAGGTGCGCCACGCCGGCCGGCCGGTGTTCGCCGACGGCGGCGTCGACCTGAGCATCCGCGGCCCCGAGCGGATCGCGCTTACCGGGCCCAACGGCGCCGGGAAGAGCACCCTGCTGCGCTTGGTCACCGGCGAACTGACCTCGGACGGCGGGGAGATCACGCGCAACGACGGGCGGATCGCCTACCTCTCGCAGCGCCTGGACCTGCTGGACCTCGACCGCACCGTGGCGGAGAACTTCGCCGTGTTCGCCCCCGAGCGGCCCGAGGCGGAGCGGATGAACCTGCTGGCCCGCTTCCTGTTCCGCGGGGCCCGGGCCCACCTGCCGGTCGGGGTGCTCTCCGGCGGCGAGCGGCTGCGCGCCACCCTGGCCTGCGTGCTCTGCGCGGAGCCGGCCCCGCACCTGCTGCTGCTCGACGAGCCGACCAACAACCTCGACCTGGTCAGTGCGGGGCAGCTGGAGGGCGCCCTGAACTCCTACCGGGGCGCCTTCCTGGTCGTCAGTCACGACGAGCGCTTCCTCGCCGAGATCGGAGTGAACCGCTGGCTCCGGCTGGCCGACGGCACGCTGAAGGAGGCTGCGGCCCCCGCGGTGTGAGCCGCCGACATATGACCGGCCCGCGCCCGAGGCTCCGTGCCCGGCGGGCCCACCACCCCTCACCTCGGAAGGCACCCCGTGCCCCAGCACGCCCTGCTCGCCCATGACGTCGTCCGCAGCCTCGGCGGCCGACGCGTCCTCGACGGCGTCTGCCTGACCGCCTCCCCCGGCCACCGGATCGGTCTGATCGGGGAGAACGGCGCCGGCAAGTCCACCCTGTTGCGGGTTCTCGCCGGCACTCCACCGTGCTCGACCATGGCGACGGCCTGCAGTGCCGCCTTCGGCACCTACGGCCCGGCATCAATGCCACTGGTAGAAGGAACCCTCGGCCCGCCGGAACAGAACGTGGCGCCGGCGCAGCCCTGTCGGCCGGCGGCGCCCGCCGCACAGACCCGCCGAGGCCCTGGGTGTGTCCTGCAGTCAGATGACTGATGTGTGCCGGGGACGGGTCGGCGACAGTGGTGCGAGCCGGGGGTGCCCGGCGGCGGGCGCGTCCGGCGTGCCGCGCGCTCGTTGATGGATGAGAACGAGGAGTAACAGAATGACCATCAGTCAGCGGCCCGGCGGGAAGTGGAAGACGGCCGCGGTCGCCGCGGTCGCGGCACTGGCCGTCACCGGCGCCATCGCCGCGCCGGCCAGCGCCGCACCCCAGGTGGTTTCGGCGGCGGACCGCCTGAGCATGGGGACCCAGGACCTGTACGAGGCCGCGCAGTCGGGAGAGCCTGCGAAGCCCCGCGACCACCCGGCCGGGCGCCCGCTGCTCCCGCACCGCTGGGTATCCGTGCTCGGTTACGGCGCCGTGCAGGCCCTGAATCAGAAGACCCACTTCGGCTGGCAGCGCAACTACAAGGACTGGTCGGTCGCCATCGTCGGCAACAACATCCAGGGCAAGGAGGTGACCATCTACACCAAGATCACCAACCTGATCTACGGTGAGGGCGGCGTCATCGGCGCCCGGACGGCTCCGACGGGACAGGTGGCGGTCGCGCACAACACCATCGTGGCTCAGGGGAACGTCAACATCGTGACCGAGATCGTGAACGTCCACCTCATCAGCCCCCAGTTCCAGGACGTCTACAGCGGCCAGTGCTATGCCCAGGAGGACCTCCGAAACAGGATCAAGGCAGAGCTCGCCTGCACGCTGGGCTGAGCCGTAGCCGGGGGGGGGGGGGGGGGGGGGGGGGGGGGGGGGGGGGGGGGGGGGGGGCGAGGGGGGGGGGGGGGGGGGGGGGGGGGGGGGGGGGGGGGGGGGGGGGGGGGGGCGTGCTGG
>NZ_JBVHYH010000042.1:0-72247 GCF_055569135.1 Kitasatospora sp. NPDC029367 | reverse complement strand
AAAGAAAAGAGGTTGGGAGCCCTCTTTTGGGGGGGTTGGGGCACAAAAAAACCCCCCCCCCCCCCCCCCCCCCCCCCCCCCCCCCCCCCCCCCCCCCCCCCCCCCCCCCCCCCCCCCCCCCCCCGACGCCAATTCCACGCCCCCGCATAGGAAGTCGGCCAGACCGACTTCCTATGCAAGACATGGGAAGGCCGTGGGGCAAATCCATGCGGACCTATCCGGCCCGCAATAGATCACTCTCTACCTTTCGTCACCACGAGCCGAGCAGCGGGCTATCGGACCATGTAGCGGTACACCGGGGCCCCTTCCCAGGCCGGGGGCTTGGCGCCCAGGTCCCGGTAGCCGATGGCTTCGTACATCCTCATCGCAGCCTCCGCTTCGGGCCGGACCGCAAGCGTCACACGCTCCACCTGGGCCCCTTCGAGTACGGCTGCATGCAGTTCCCGGCCCAACCCCCGCCGGCGCTGCTCCGGAGCCACGGCGATCTCCCGGATCACGAACGTCCGGCTTCCGTCTTCGCGGGTGAAGCTCTCGTCCACGTCGAGGCCGTTCCACCAACGGCTGTCCGGCTGGAGCAGGACACCGAGGGCGAACCCGACCAACGCACCACCTGAGCGCGCCAGCACCAGTCGGAAGCCGGGCATGGTCCGGAACGCCTCGTATCCCTCCAGGAACCCCGCCAGATCGCGGGGCCCCTCCAAGTAGGGCGGTTCCGCGAACACCCGCTCGTACAGCGGCGTGATCTCGTCCAGCACCCGGGCAGCGGCATCCGGATCCGTGAAGGTCTCGAGGACGGGTGTCTGCACGATTCTCCCCCCGAACTGTGCCGCGACGACCTCACGCCCAACGAGCGCCTGAGTTTCCGGAGCGCCTACGACGAGGGGCTGCCGGCCGTCCGCTACCTCATGCGCGAACTCGAACTCCTGCGTGAGCACTTCTCCCCGCACGGGGTGGAGCTGTTGGCCGACCTGCGCCACCAGACCGACCAGCTGTAGTGCCACGCTGAGCAGTACCGAACGACGGAGGGTCACGTGCTTGACCACCTCATCACTCACGACGACAGCCTGCGGATGGTCCCCATCGACCGGAACGAGTTGACCACCGCGGTCGGCCAACTCCAGGAGGAACTGCGGGCCTTGCCCGAGGGGAGCGACCCCGCGCGTGCTCGGCTCCTGACCAGGTGGATCGGCATGGGCCAGATGTGCCTGGGCAACCACGAGGAGGCCCGTGCGTTCCTCCGGCAGTCGCTCGACCTGGCCGCGGCGATGGGCAACACCCGGGCCGTCGTCGCCACCGGTCTCAACCTCGCCGACGCGCACCGCTACGCCGGTGACGTGCAGACTGCGGACGCGCTCTACCGCAGCGCCCTGAACACCGCGCGGAGCCGACACCCGGAACTCGTTGACTTCGCGCTCCAGCACACCGGCAAGCACCTCATGGAGCGCGGCGACCTCGCGGGCGCCCGCACCTATCTCCAGGAGGCGCTGCGCCTGCGGCTCGCCAAGGAGGACGCCGAGCTGGTCGAGTCCACGCAGGCCGCACTCGCCCGGGTCGAGCTGCTGACCGGCAAGCCCGACGCATCGGCGGCAGACGGCGCTACACCTCTGCGCACGCTCACGAACCTCCCGCCGGTCCCTCGCTAGGGAAGGTGTATCCAGCCGACCCGATACCCCCGTCCCGCCGCCTGCCAGGCCGAGCCGGGGATCAGGGCTTCGTCAGGTCGTCCGTCGGCGGCTTCGGCAGCGGGATCGGCCGACCGGATCATGAAGGGTATCTGCCGCCTGCGCGAGCACGGTGTGCGGTTCTCGGCGATCGCGGTGGTCAGTGCGGAGAGCATCGGTGACCCGGAGGGTCTGCTGGACCAACTCGGTTCGCCAACTGCGCGGCAAACCCGGCTACTTGCTGGCAAGCGTCGCGCAGCGGCTCCAGATCGTCGCGTGACGTGGCTCGGCGGCTACAGTCGTCGCCGTGAGCGACTCCCAGTTCCACGAGGTCGTGGCCCAGCCCCGCACCGCCGCCGGGGTGCTCTTCTTCTACGAGGGCGACCGCGTCCTCCTCGTGAAGCCGACCTACAAGCCCGGCTGGGACATCCCCGGCGGTTACCTGCACGCCGGCGAGACCCCGAGCGAGGGCGCGGCCCGTGAGGTCAAGGAGGAGCTCGGCATCACACCACCGATCGGCCGCCTTCTCGTCGCCGACTGGGCGCCCCACCCCACCGAGGGCGACAAGCTCCTCTTCGTCTTCGACGGCGGCCTCCTCCCGGCCGACGAGCTCGCCAACATCACCGTCGACCAGGTGGAGATCGGCGAGTACGCCTTTCACGCTACCGACCGGCTCGACGAACTCCTCATCCCGCGTCTTGCCCGCCGCGTCCACGCCGCCTGCGCCGCCAGGACGCAGTCCGCGACCGTCTACCTGGAGCGGGGAGTGAGCCGCGCATAGATCCACGACACCACTCCGGCTTCACGAAGCATTCCTCGACGCAGCCAGTGGGCGTGATCAAGGCGCCTTGTGCCAACAAGGCTCATCTGCCTTGGCATTGTGGTACGTTCCGTGATCCAACCAAAAATAGGCGACCCCGGCAGCGCGCCAACGCTCCGGGGTCTGGCACCAGGAGCGCAATCTCCCGATGCGAGTACATCGTACCGAACACGTACGTAACTTCACCGTGCTGCCCAACTGCATGCTGCAGTACCGGCAGCTGTCCTACACTGCCCGCGGCCTGCTCGCTGACCTTCTCTCCCGCCCGGACGGCTGGCGCGAGGACGGTCGGCACATGGCCGACACCAGCCCCCAGGGCCGCGGTGCTGTCCGCAAGGCTCTAAAGGAGCTGACCGAGGCCGGCTTCTACCGGGTCGAGAAGATCCGCATGCCGGACGGCACGATCATCACCGAGACCCACGTCTACGACACCCCGCAGCTGGCGCTGCCGGGTACCACCCGTCCGGTCTCCGGTGAAGCGACCACCGGCGGTGCTGACGTCCTTCCAAAGGACCGGTTCAAAGGAACCTCCCTCCCCGCCGAGCAGCCCGACGAGCCGGTCCTCGCCGACGAGCCGCAGGCGAACACGGGAGGGCGGGAGGAAGAGCCCGAGGAGGAGGCCGACGAGCCGCCCGTGGCGGTGTCGGACGAGCAGGTCCGCGAGGCGGCCGCCACGCTGTTCCGGGTGATCCGCCCCGAGCCGCGCCTGCGGCTCGGCCAGGCCGAAGCCGAGGAACTCGCACCCCTCGTCGCGCTGTGGCTGGAGCGCGGCGCGACCCAGGCCGACCTCGCCCACGCCCTGCTGCCGGGCCTACCCGCCCCGATGCACTCCGCGGTTGCGGTGCTCCGCTACCGCCTCGAGCACAAGCTGCCGCCCGTCCAGCCCGTCGTCCGGCCCGCAGCGGCCCGATACGCCGAGTGCGCCAAGTGCCACGATCCGATACCCCGGCCGGGCATCTGCGGCCCCTGTGCGGGCCTCGGGGCGCGAACGGTCGGGGTCGGTGGCGGCGAAGCTGCCACCCCCAGCGGCGCGGCCCGTGCCAGAGCCGCCCTGCACACTGCCAAGGAAGCGCTCAGCCTTGGCGGCCTGGCCATCACCGGATAGCCCCCGCTGGCGACACGTCAGGCGTCCGCGAACGTCTGTCGAGGGCCGGCCGGACCGCTACGGCTTGGTCAGGTCGTCCGTGGGGGGCTTCGGGAGGGGGATGGGCTCCGTGGCGCGGTAGCGGGGGGAGGTGGGGTCGGAGAGGGCGGAGGGCGGGGCGGGCTCCGCGGCGGTGATCGAGACGCCGGTGGCGACCGCGGCGGCCTCCTCCTTGACCTTGATCCCGGCCAGGTCGAAGGCCGTCTTGAGCCGCTGGCGCAGCGCCCGGGAGACCAGCGGCGCCTTGCCCGGCGCCGTGCGGGCCTCGATCCGGACCACCACCGAGTCGGCCGCCACCGACTCCACGCCGAGGATCGAGACCGGCGCCCAGATCAGTTCGTCGTACGGGGCCTCCTTGGACAGCCCCTCGGCGGTCTCCTGGATCAGGTCCTCGACCCGCTGCAGGTCCTCCTTGTACCCGACCTGCACGTCCACCGAGGCGGTCGCCCAGCCCTGGCTCATGTTGGCGATCCGCTTCACCTCGCCGTTGCGGATGTACCAGATCTCGCCGTTGGCCCCGCGCAGCTTGGTCACCCGCAGGCCGACCTCCAGCACGGTGCCGGTGGCCACCCCGGTGTCGATCTCGTCGCCGACGCCGTACTGGTCCTCCATGATCATGAAGACCCCGGACAGGAAGTCCGTGACCAGGTTGCGGGCGCCGAAACCGATCGCCACACCGGCCACACCGGCGCTCGCCAGCAGCGGCGCCAGGTTCATCCCGAGCGCGGAGAGCACCATCAGCGCGGCCGTGCCCAGGATGGTGAAGGAGGCCAGGCTGCGCAGCACCGAGCCGATCGCCTCCGAGCGCTGCTGCCGCCGCTCCGGGTTGACCACCCCGTGGTTGGCCAGCAGCCCGCCGAGCCGGCTCTCCTCCCGGTGCTGGTCGTGGCTGCGCGCCATCCGCGCTATCAGCTGGGTGATCAGCTTGTTCACCATGGCCCGCAGCACCAGGGCCAGCACGATGATGAGGACGATCCGCAGGCCCCCGGCCAGCCAGCCCTGCCAGTGGGTGTCGAACCAGCTGGCCGCCTGCTTGGTGGTGTCGGTGACCTCCTGCGCGCTGGTGGGAATGCGCAGGTCCGGCAGCTGCGGCGTGGTGGCGGAGGGGGCCGGCGTCGGGGTGGAGAGCGTCGAGGACGCGTCGGTCGGACCGGTGGCGCCGGAGCGGAACACGTGCGGGACCTTCCTTGCAGGGGGCGTGACCCGGTCCCGCGCCGCACGAGCGGCCCGCGGACCGTGCGCGCCAGCCTATCGGGCACCGAACACCAGCCCGGACACACCGACGGGCGTGCGGCCCGCCCCGGACGCCCCGTCAACGCCCCGGTGCGCTCCCCCGGGGCACCGCCCCGGCACCCTCCCGCCGCCACCCCCGACCACCCCCGCACCACCGGCCCCACCTCCCTGCACCTCCCCGCACCACCGGCCCCACCTCCCCCGAACGGCCGCGCCCCGCCCGCCGTACGGCCCCCGGGGTTGCTCCGAGCGGCCGAGCCGCACTCCCCCCGGCGGTCCGCCCGCCCCGCCGCGCCCCGCCCCGGCAGCGCCGGGGTGCAAGTGGACCTTCCCCCGGGCATACCGGGTACTACGGGGTATGACGGAGACCACACCCGGAGTTCACGTCAGGTCCGTTACACAGGAGTGGTGGCGCCGTACGAAGGCGTAAGGCGACACTGGGGGAGATCACGCACTCGTTGCGCGATCCAACCGCTCGTCCCGGCGCGAGCCACGCGCCGCAGGCGTCCAAGGAGGCATCCGTGCCGCATGTCCTGGTCCTCAACGCGTCCTACGAGCCACTCGGCGTCGTATCGATGCGCCGCGCACTCATCCTGGTCCTCAACCACAAGGCGGTCAGCCTGGAGGACTCGGGAGTCACTCTGCACAGCGCCACCAGCGCCCTTCCGGCGCCGTCCGTCGTCCGCCTGACCCGCTTCGTACGGGTCCCGTTCTGCGGGCCCGTCCCGCTCACCCGCCGGGCGCTGTTCGCCCGGGACCACGGCCGCTGCGTCTACTGCGGGGCCGCCGCAACCAGCGTCGACCACGTCATCCCGCGCAGCCGGGGCGGCCAGCACCGGTGGGACAACGTGGTGGCGGCCTGCCGCCGCTGCAACCACACCAAGGCCGACCGCCACCTGACCGAGCTCGGCTGGCGGATGAAACGCCCACCGGCACCGCCCAGCGGCCTCGCCTGGCGGATCATCGGCACCGGGATCAAGGACCCGCGCTGGCGGCCCTACCTGGAGCCGTACGGCGGCGGTGACCAGCTGCGCGCCCCCCAGTGGGGCGAGTACGAGCACCACGACCATACGGAGACCCACTCCGTCCCGATCGGCCGGGCGCACGTCGCCCACCCCGCCCCCGTCCGCCGCGGCGAGCAGCCCGAACCGCTCTCCGCCTGACCCCCGCACCACAAGGGCCCGCCCGTCACACCGTCGGTACGCGCCTCATGGGCCGCCGCGCCCCCCGCGAAGGGGAGCCCGGCGGCCCGCCGCGTTCACTGCCTGGAGGCGCCGCGGGGGTCCCCGGCTGCGCCCCGGGCGGTCACTGCTTGGGCGGCACCGCCGGCGTCCCCGGCTGCGCCCCGGGCTGGCCCGCCGGGGGCCACCGGCGCGGTCGGCGGCTGCGGCGGAGCGGCCGGCGCCGTGACGGCGTACAGCTCGATCCCGTACAGCGAGTAGCCGAACTTGGTGGCCCGCGCCACGCCCTGCATCCGGACGTACCGGACGTTCGAGGCGTCGAAGCGCACCGTCTCGTCCCCGCCCTTGCCGTTGTCGACCGTCGCGGCGTCCGTCCAGCTGCTGCCGTCCGCGGAGACCTGGATCTTGTACGAGGAGGCGTACGCGGACTGCCAGTGCAGCACCGCCGCGCCCAGGTGGACGGCCTGCGGCAGTGCCAGCTGCACCCAGGCGTCGTCCTTGGCCGGCGAGGACCAGCGGGTCTTCGGGTCGCCGTCGGCGACCGCCGAGGCCGGGAAGTTCGGCGTCTCGTCGCCCGAGGAGGAGGCCTGGGAGCCGGGCGCCAGGTCCGGCCCGCCGGTCGGCGGCACCACGTGGACCTGCAGCACCTGCTTCACGGTGGTGCCGCCCGCCACGTAGGACACCGGCACCTGGTACGTCCCGGAGGGCGTGCCCGGTGCGGCGGTGACCAGCAGCGGCACGCCCACCCGGCCGCCGCGCGGCACGGTGACCGGGCCGGCCGGGGTGACGGAGAGCCCCTTGGCGGCGGCCGGCACCTCGACCCGCAGGTCGCCGGTGGTGCCCTCGGGGCGGCCGGCCTCCACGGTGGCCTGGGTCCTGGCGGGCGCGGCGGCGCCGGTGACCACGTCCAGGGCCGGGTCGGCGAGGCTCAGCCGGGCCGCCGGGGTGTCCGCGTACCAGGGGATGACCTGGTTGACCACCGGCGGGTCGCCGCCGGGCTTCCAGGTGATCCGGAACGCGTCGGCGACCTGCCCGCCGGCCGCCAGCTCGTTGTAGCCGGGCTGGACGACGCCGATGTCCGTCCAGCTGCCGTCGGCGCGGCGCACCGCGACGGTGGCGGAGGCGTGCACGTTGGGGTCCGTGAGGACGGTCAGCCGGTCCAGCGGGCGGGCCGCGCCGAGCTCGACGGTGAGCGGCTCGTCCTGCGCGGTGGGCGGCTTGGCGGCGCGGTACGCGGTGTCCGGGTTGCCGTCCAGGACGGCGGCGGCCGAGGAGCCGGGCAGCGCGGCGGGGCCGCCGGTGACGTTGGCCGGGGACTCGTCGGGAGCGGTGACGGTGAACTCGCGCACCGCGACGGCGGTCTTCTGGGCGGAGGTGGCCCGCAGCCGCACCGCCCGCACCACGGTGCCGGGCGGCAGCTGGGCGCTGACCGTCTTCTGGTTCTTCACCACGGCGAGCTGCTGCCAGCCGCCCGCGCCGGTGCTGTACTCCAGCACGCCGTCGCGGATGTAGTCGTCCACGGCGGTCCGGGCGTCGGGCCCGTTGCCCCAGCCGCCCATCAGCACGGTGACGCCGCTGATCGGCCGTCCGGCGCCGAGGTCGACGCCGACGGAGTCGCCGGGCTGCGGGGGAGCGGAGCTCCAGTAGAAGGTGTCGGCCTGGCCGTCGGTCATCAGCGCGGGCAGGTGGTCCTGCGCGGTGCCCATGCTGGTGGTGGGGGTGACCCCGCCGCTGACCACGCCGGACCAGTTGTCGGCGGCGCGCACGGCCCGGTCCAGGAAGGGCGCGAGCACCCCCGCGCCGATGGTCGCCGGGGCCTGGGCGAGCTGGGCACGCAGCCGGTTGAGCTGCACCCGGGCCTTCCAGGCGGCCGCGCCGTCGCCGCCGTGCTGGGCCAGCAGCATGTCGAGGGCGGCCTGCCCGGCCAGCCCGTAGTCGCGCAGCGGGCCGAGCCAGGGGCCGGCCTCGGCGGCCAGCTGGGCGGTGGCGTCGGTGCCGGCCAGGGTCTGCTGGGCGCCGGCCATGGCGGCGAAGGCGTCCCGCAGCGGGCCCGCGGCCGCTATCAGCTTGGCGAGGTCCGGGGCGGCGCCGGAGGTGGGTTCGGCGTTGGCCCAGAACTGGTCGAGCAGCGGCTGGAGGTAGCCGGACTCCTGCTTGGACAGCGGGGAGGAGGTGCTGTTGCCGGCCAGCGCCCGGACGGCGGCCAGGGCCGAGCCGGCGGGGGTGGCGTTGGCGCCGGTCGGCCCGGCCAGCGAGCGCACGGCCGCCTGCCAGGAGTCCTCGGGCTTGTAGCCGGTCGGGTTCCAGGCGAAGTCGCCGGCCGTGGCGAGGGCTATCCGGGAGGCCACCGGCTGCTGCATGGCGCCGGTCAGCAGCACCGCGGAGCGGGTCGCCACCTCGGGCTCGCGGCCGGTGTAGGCGCCGAGGAAGAGCCGGTCCGGGCTGGCGTCGTTGACCGGGTAGTTGTCCATGGTGACCAGCGGGTGCCCGTACAGGCTGCCGGTGTCGGAGGCCTGGGCGCCGGTGATCTTCTCCGGGATCGCCCCGCCGCCGCTCCAGGCGACCTGCACGCCGCCGGGCAGCGCGTCGGCCAGGGCCTTGCGGTAGGGCGTGGAGCCCTGCTTGTGGTACTCGGTGGGGACGATCGACAGCGGCGCCAGCCCGGGGTTCCTGGCGATCAGCCGGTCCTGGACCTTCCTGACCAGCGCGGCCTGCGCCTTGGCGGCGGCGGCCGGGCCACGGCCGTACTCGTCCTGGTCGTCGTCGCAGTGCCACTCGTCGTAGCTGACGTCCAGGAACTGGAGCTGGAACGCGGTGAAGCCGAGCTTGCGCAGCCCGTCCAGCTTGGCGACCAGGGCGTCGACGTCCTTGCCCGAACTGAAGCAGAGGGACTGCCCGGGGTCGATCGCGTAGCCGAGGGTGACGTGGTTCTGCCGGGCCCGGTCGCCGAGTTCGCGCAGCTCGGACTGCTGGTTGGCGGGGTAGGGGTCGCGCCAGCGGCTGAGCCGGAACGGGTCGTCGCCCGGGGCGTAGAGGTAGAAGTTCTGCTTGGAGCGGCCCAGGAAGTCCACCTGGTCGAGCCGCTGCTGGGCGGTCCACGGAGTGCCGTAGAAGGCCTCCGCGGTGCCGCGCACCGGCGCGCCGCTGGGCCAGTCCCGCAGGGTGATGCCGGGCAGGCCGAGTCCGGCCGCGCCCGGGCCCTGGCCCTGACCGGCCGGTACGGCGGCGAGCAGCTGGCGCAGGCTCTGCGCGGCGTAGAAGGTGCCGGTCGCGTCGGCGCCCGCGAGCACCACCGCGCCGTACGTGCCGCCGCCCTGGGCGGGCAGCTGGCCGACGGACAGCACGTAGCCGCCGGGCGGCATGCCCGCGGTGGACGGCGCGGCGCCGTCCTTGCCGCCGGCCGCGGCCGCGAGCTGGCGCAGCGTCCGGTCGGTCTCGCCCTCGGCGCCCTCGGCGGGCCCGCCGATGTACACCACCAGCGAGCCGGCGGCGGGGGTGCCGCCGTCGGCCTGCGGGGTCAGCGCGGTGGCCCCGGCGACGGTCATCACCTCACGGACGGCGTCCACCGCGCCCCGGTCCACCTTGGGCGCGGTCACCAGCGTCACGGCGCTCGGCACGGTGACGGCCCGTCCGGCCACGGTCTGCTCCTGCGGGCGCGGGAACACCTGGGGGTCCGTCACGCTGCCCAGCGGCGTCTGGGGCGCGCTGCTCACCACGTCCGGCCCGGGGGCCGCCGCGTACGCCACCGAGGGCATCGGCCCGGCCAGCAGCCCGCCGACCACCGCCGCGGTCACCACCCCGGCCGCGATCTGCATGGTCCGCCGCCCCGGCCGCCCGGCCGCGCGCTCCGCCCGCACCGACGCCAGCAGCGGCTCCGTCCCCTTGAGATCGGCGATCAGCCGGTCTGCGGTCCGCGGCACCAGCTGACGGCACGTCCGCGCCGTCGCCCGCCGGGCCGCCAGCGCCGTCGGATGGTCCAGCACCTCGCGCAGCACCGGACTCTGCTCCAACTGCTGACGCAGCCGCCGCCCGGCCACCACGGACACACGGGCTTGCACAGGGGCCTCCTCGCCAGGCCTGGACCACAATGCGAGCAACCCCACCAGCTACCCGAACCGGTGTCAACGTCACCGACTGGTATGACTGCTTTGCCCGGATTCATCCGCCTGTCGGCCCTGCCCCTGACAACAAACCGGGCCCGTCCCGCCAGGTGGCGGAACGGGCCCGAGGTGCGGCGATCAGGACACGGAGTCAGGAACGCGGGGGCGCGGGCAGCACCGCCGTCCGCAGGTTCGGGACGGACCACTGGTGGTTGGGCCCGAGCTGGTCGAGCTGGCAGTCCCAGAGCCCGAGCCGGGTGCCGTTGTCCGTGCGCCCGTTAGGGAGGTCGAGGCAGCGGCCGGACGCCGGGTGGTACAGCACCTCGTTCGCGAGCGGGATCCACTTCTGCGCCGCGGTGCCGTCACAGGTGCGGTACTCCATCGGCGTGCCGTTGCCCGTACCGGCGTTCGCCGGGGCCATGCACCCGTTCATGACCCGGACGGTGCCGTCACCGCCCAGCGAGAACTGCTGGGCGGTGCTGCCGTTGCAGTCGTACAGCTGGATCGCCGACCCGCTGGCGGCCACACCGCCGTTGAGGTCGACGCACTTGTTCGCGTCGACGCGCGAGCGGATGACACTCGCGGCGCCCGGCGCGGTGGGCGCCACCGCGAACGGGTAGGCCGCGGTGCTGCTGATGCTCCCGTCGAAGCTGTCCGTCGGCTTGGACTGGTACTTGTACCGGCCCAGCACGAACGGCCCCGAGGGCGGCGGGCTGGTGCTCGCCCGGTGGTAGCCGGTCGTGGCGAGCACGCCGTCCACGTACAGCGACATGGCGCCGGTGTCCGCGTTGTAGGAGGCGGTGAGCCGGGTCCACACGCCGGGCCGGAAGTAGGCGGAGGCGTTCCGGGTGTCCGTGTAGTCGTACGACCAGCTGTCGTCGTCACTGACCGACAGGGCGAAGGCCCAGAAGCCGTACTTGGCGTCGGCGTACAGGATGAAGTTGCTGCTGTGCACGGCGTCCTGGCTGGCGACGATGCCGCCCTTCGGGCCGGTCCTGGCCCAGGTGGAGACCGTGAAGCTCTTGAGGGCGTCCACCACCGGGCGCGACATCGTGACGGTCGAGCCGGCTCCGGGGCTGAAAGCGCCCACGGTGGCGGCGCGGCCGTCCACGGTGTCCTGGACCCAACTCACGCCCACGGCCGTGCCGTCGGCCTTCTTCTGGCCGTCCTTGACGGTGTTGCCGCCGTCGGGCGCGGCCAGCCAGTTGCCGATCGGGCGGTTGAGGTTGCCGAGCACGACCGGCGTGGTCTCCAGACCGGTCACGGTCGGGCCGCTGTTGACGTCCGCCGCCTTGGTGCCGACGCCGGCCCAGGCGACCAGCTGGTTGTTGGTGTCGACGGCCCAGAGGTCCGGGACGCCGTCACCCGTCACGTCGCCGTTGGAGCCGACCCTCGGGTACAGCTTGGCGTCGACGCCGTTGGCCAGCCAGCCCTTGGTGGGTTCGGAGAACGCGGAGGCGTCGAAGGTGCCCTGGGCGGCGCCCTTGGCCAGCTGGTAGGCGTGGATGGTGCCGTCCCACTTCGAACGGCCCCAGACGGTGGGGATGTTGGTGCCCTTGGTCGGGCCGGGGGTGATCAGGTCGTAGGAGTCCCAGGCCTGGCTCTGGGAGAGCAGGATGGCGGGGCCGTCGAGCTGCTTGACGTTGTACGACAGGTTGAGCCACAGCCGGCTCTTCTCGACGAACAACAGGGAGGAACGGGGCAGACCGGCCGTGGAGGTGCCCGGCCTGTCGGGCGTGTCGCCGAAGGGGGAACCGAATGCGGCGATCTGGGTCACCGCGGACCAGTCGGCGCCGTTGCCGTAGGCCGCGCAGTCGATCGGGGTGCCGTCCGGCAGGGTGCAGGTCCGGCTCTTGGTCAGGGTGGTCGCCGCCTGGCCGTCGAGGTGTCCTGCGATGTCGTCGTTCGGATACAGGGAGAGGAACGGGCTGCCGGGAGCGTGGGCGACCAGGTCGTCCACGTTCCGATCGCTGAACGAACCCCGGTGGGTGATCTGGGCCGTGCTCCAGTCCTGGTTGTCGGCCGCTCCCGGCGCAGAGGCCGGCTTGGTGTTCGGGGCCGCGTACGGATCGGCGTTCGCGCCGACCAGGCGCAGCGAGCCGGTGCCGTCCGGCAGCAGGACGTCGGCCTTGCGGTCACCGTCGACATCGCCCATGACCGGGTCGCCGGCGGCCGGGTTGCTCGGCACGAAGTAGGTGTAGGCGACCGGCTGCGACATGTTGCCGGCGTTGTCCTGGGTCTGCAGGTACAGGAAGTTGGTCCCCCAGTGCCAGGGGGTGTACTTCAACGGGAAGCTGCCGTTGCCGTCCATCTTGACGATGTTGCCGCCGTCGTTGCAGCCCCACCCGGTGGCCGCGGCCTGGATCGGGTCGGTGGTCCAGCGGGCGCAGGCCAGGCCGGAGGAGCGGCCGCCGTTGGCCGGGGCCGGGTCGGTGCCGGTCAGGGTGAAGACGCCCTCCTGGCCGACGAGCTTGGGGTGCCCGCCCAGGGTGCCGGACTCGGGGAAGTCGGTTGAGGTGACGCGGGCGGTCGGCGGGGTGCGGTCGATGCGCAGGAAGCACATCGCGCTGTTGCCGCTGTCGAGCGTGCCGTCGCCGGTGTGGGCGAGCCAGCCGTACTGGTGACCGTCGATCAGCGAGCCGACGCTCACGTTCCGGCGGCCCGAACTGGCGGCCCAGCCGGTCTCGTAGGTCTTCGACGAGCCGTGGTCGTCGTCGTCCCAGATCTTGAACGTGGTCCAGAGCTGCTCACCGGTCGGCGACCAGGTGTCGGCGGCCAGGTTGATGTCGGTGTTGATCCCGACCCACCCGGGGTTCTCCCAAGGGTTCGTGGTGCCGGGGGTCTGGCACTGGTCGTACGCCGCGTCGCGGGCGAAGCCCGGTGTCGGGCTGGCGCCCGGGCTGCCGATGTGCGGGGCGAAGTCGTAGGTGACGACGATGTGCGGGTTGTTGGCGAACCGCTCGCGGAGGAACTTGTTGCCCTCGTCGTCGGGGGCGAACAGGAAGGTCCAGCCGCCCCAGTGCTCGCGCGCGGCCTGAGCCATCTGACCGGTGACGTCGTACTCGACGCCGCCCTCGCCCTTGATCCAGTTCATCCCGACCTTGGCGCAGTTGCCGAGCTCAGGGCAGGGCTGGGCGTTCCAGGTCGTCCATTGGTTGATGGGGTTGCTGGTGCCCGAGCCGGTCGAGTAGAGGCCCATCGGGGACGGGGTCGAGGGGCTGGACGAGGCCGCGACGGTGGCGTAGAGCTTGGCGCTCTGTACGGCCGAGTCCCAGAAGACCGAGTTCAGGCCGACCTGGAAGTACGCCCGCTCCCTGCCCTCCTTCGTGCAGCGGTTGTTGGTGTCGATGTAGCCGCAGTAGCCGGCGGCCGGCTTGTCCTGGCCGTACTGGGTGCCGTTGTACTCGCGGTTGTCGGGGTAGGCCCACTGCACCTGGGCCCAGGCCTGGGCGCCGTTGTCGACGCTGGGGTTCCAGCCCGGGTCGATGAACCACGGGCCGGTGCCCTGACCGAGGACCGAGGCATCCGGAACCAGGTCGATGCCGCCACCGCTGACGGTGGTGGCGATCGGTGCGGTCCTCGCGTCGGGGCCCGGTGCCTTGCTGCTGGATCCTGGCACGGCCGGGGCGTCCTCCGCCGACGGGGCGGCGGCCGCGAGCTTGCTCCGGGTCTTCGGCTGGGCCGCCGGGGCAGGTGTGCCGGCGGCCGTGCTGGAGTCCCACAGGACCGGTACGGGTGCGGTGAATCGGGCCTTGCCGGCTGCGTCCTCGGCCGTCAGGTTGCCGTTGGCGTCGGCCTTGACGGTCAGGCCGTCGGTGGCGGTGTCGAGGTGCAGCTTCGTGATCTTCGGGTCGGTCGCCGCATTCGCGCTGCGGACGATCAGGACCTGGCGCCAGCCGCCGGCGGTGGTGGCGCTCAGCTCCAGGTCGACGTCGGGCAGGACGGAGCGGTAGAGCGCGCTGTCGCCGCTGAGTTCGGGCTTCGGCAGGTCGAACGGCGCCTTGACCGACAGCTTCCTGCCGTCCGCCGTCGTCATGGTCGCCAGGGGGCCGCTGCCGCCGCCGGAGAAGGTGAGCGCGGAGGGGACGGCGGCCGGGGCGAGCGTCCCGTCCGGGTTGGCCCGGAGCGTCGCGTCGACCGGTCGCCAGCTGCCGTCGGCGTTCTTGACCCGCTCCACCACCGGGGTGGAGTCGGTGGCCAGGGTGCCGTCCGGGTTGGCGGTGGTCCGGCTGCTGCCCGTGGTCAACGCGTCGACGACGGTGGGCTTTCCGGTGCTCTTCGCCGTCGCCTGGGCCGCGCGGATCGCGGCGACCTGCGCCGCCCGGGGGTCGGAGCCGTCCTTGGCGGGCGGGGGCGGCGTCGCCGGCCAGGAGGGGTCGGCGGGGCCGTGGTTGCGATCGGCCGGGGCCGCGGCCGCGATGGTCGGCACGGTCAGCAGGCCCGCGCCGAGGGAGAGTGCGGCGGTGCAGGCGAGCGGGAGCAGGGCGGCGCCGAATGTCCGCTTTCTCACTGTTCGTCGGCGAATTGCAGAAGAGGGAGGTTGTGGCCTCGACATGAAGAACCCGTCGTAGAAGAAGGTGTGAGCAGAGGTCAGCCGCACGCTGCCTTCACAATCGCTCCGCCGTCAAAGCTTTTTGTCGACAGGTCGTCCGAGTTGTCGGGCTGGTTCCACATTGCTCTCCGTGTGACTCTCGTCACGCGATGGGATTTTAGGCTTTCCCTGCCATGGGTTGGTCGTATGCGCCTAAGGTTCCGGGGGCTTGGGCCGTTGGGGTCGGTCCGCTTAAACGCTTGGCAATCCGTGGGGGGATCAAGTGCCGCGTCGCTTCCGTCTGTTCACCCGAACACGCAGTTCCCGGCTCGCCACGGCGGCCGCTCTGGCCGTGTGCATGTCCGTGGTCACGCTCCCGTCGGTTCAAGCGTTCGCCAAGGCCGCCGCCCCGCCCGAGGTCTGGGTGCCGCCGAACACTCCGGTGCCGGACGTCCACCCGGTGAAGGGCGCGAACGGCAAGCCCGCGGGCCACACGCCCGACCCGGGCAAGAAGTGGTCGCCACCAGCCGACTCCAGTCCACCATCGGGGAGAGCGACCGCTGTGCTCGGCGGCGCTGGAGTCGCCGGCAAGGCCGCCATGGCACCGGCGGCCGCCGACGCGTCGCCGACCGCCCTGCCCTCCCAGCCGGTCCAGGCGGGCTCCCTGCCGGTCTGGATCGCGCCCGTCGCGGGCGCCAAGAGCGCCGCCGCCAAGTCCGCGGCCGCGGCTCCGGCGAACGATGCCCCTGCCGCCGCGCCCACCCTCCAGGTCGACCTGGCGGACCAGGGCCGGACCAAGGCCGCAGGCGTCAACGGCGCCCTGCTCGCCCTCACCGACACCGGCGCGGGCAGCCGGGCCGACCGGGTGCAGATCGGGATCGACATCCAGGCCTGGGCCAAGAACGCGGGCGCCAACTGGGGCTCCCGCGCCCGGATCGTCCAGCTGCCCGGGTGCGCGCTGACCACTCCCGGCGCCGCCGGTTGCACCACCCGTACCCCGGTCCGGTCCCAGCACGACGAGGCCACCGGCCGGCTGACCGTCGAGGTCGACGTTCCGCAGTCGACCGCCACCAAGTCCTCCGTTGCCAAGTCCTTCTCCGCCGGGGCGTTCGACAGCCCGGCGGCCGGTTCCTCCTCGAGCGTCGCGCTCGCCGTGGAGGCGGACGTCAAGGGCAGCAGCGGTGACTTCACCGCATCGCCGATCACCCCGTCCGCCTCCTGGCAGGCCGGTGCGAACGCGGGCAACTTCACCTACGGCTACACCGTCGAGCTGCCCTCCGCGCTGGCGGGTGCGGCGCCGGCGGTCTCGCTGGGCTACGACTCCTCCGCCGTGGACGGCAAGACCGCCTCCACCAATGCCCAGCCGTCCTGGATCGGCGACGGCTGGGAGTGGCACCCGGGTTCCATCGTCCGTGGCTACAAGAGCTGCAAGGACGCCGGGGTCGAAGGCTCCGGCGACCAGTGCTGGGGCGGTGACCTGCTCCAGCTCTCGCTCGCGGGCCACGCGGGCCAGCTGGTCAAGGACGACAAGTCCTGCGAGTGGCACCTCCAGGGCGAGGACGGCACCAAGGTCGAGCGGCTGACCGGCCAGAGCAACGGCGCCTGGAACGGCGAGGCCTGGCGGATCACCACCGGCGACGGCACCCAGTACTACTTCGGCGCCAACCACCTGCCCGGCGGCGACGGCAGTGACCAGGCCAGCAACTCCGTCTCCACCGTGCCGATCTACTGGCCCGGCGGGCAGGACCCGTGCCTCAAGGACGGCTCCCCGGCCACCAAGACCTGGAACCAGATGGGCTGGCAGTGGTCGCTGGACTACGTCGTCGACCCGCACCAGAACCTGATCACCTACCGGTACGACCAGGAGCAGAACTACTACGTCCAGGGCGGCGGCCAGAACAACGGCAACGGCCCCAGGACCCAGTACCAGCGCGCCAGTTACCCGACCTGGGTCGGTTACGGCCAGCGCCTGCCCGACCAGATCGCCGCCAAGGGCAAGGCCAACCCGGCCGCCCAGGTGTGGTTCCGTACGGCGGAGCGCTGCCTGCCGGACAGCGCCTTCTCCTGCGACCCGTCCCAGCGGAACAAGGCCAACGCCAAGCGCTGGCCGGACACCCCGATCGACCAGAACTGCGACGCGACCGGCGACTGCACCGTCTCCTCGCCCACCTTCTGGACCACCAAGCGGCTCACCAGGATCGACACCGAGGTCTGGACCGGTGGCTCGTACCGCCAGGTCGACTCCTTCGCCCTCAACCAGTCCTTCCAGGACCCGGGTGACGGCACCTCGCCGTCGCTGTGGCTCGACTCCGTCCAGCGCACCGGTACCAACAACCGCACGCCCATCACCCTGCCCGCGGTGTCCTTCCAGCCGCAGCAGATCGCCAACCGCGTGGCGGGCAAGATCGTCCGCCCGGACGGCACCTCGGCCTCGATCGAGCCGTACAACCGCCCGCGCATCCAGAAGATCACCACCGAGACCGGTGGTCTGATCAACGTCGTCTACCGCCCCGCCGAGTGCTCCAGGGAAGCCGGCGGCACGATGCCGGCGTCCGAGGACAGCAACACGATGGCCTGCATGCCGGTCAAGTGGTACCTGCCCGGCCAGAGTGATCCGGACCCGGTCAACGACTGGTTCAACAAGATCATCGTGCAGTCGGTGACCCAGGAGGACTCGGTCGCCGGCGGCAACCCGCTGGTCGTCACCAACTACGTCTACGGCGGCGGCGCGGCCTGGCACCGCAACGACTCCGAGATGCCCAACCCCAAGGCGCGCACCTGGGACCAGTTCCGCGGCTACGCCACGGTCACCACCCTCACAGGTAGCGGCAGCGACGTCGAGGCACCGCGTACCAAGTCGGTGGCCACCTTCCTCCGGGGCATGGACGGCGACGTCCTCGCCAACGGATCCACCCGCCAGGTGACCGTCACGGACGTCCACGGCGGAACGATCAAGGACGAGAACGTCCTGGCCGGCTACATCCGCGACTCCGCCAACTACAACGGTGAGTCGGGAGAGCTCCTCTCCACCACGGTCTCCGACCCGTGGATCGGACCGATCACGGCCACCCGCAGCCAATCCGGCGGGATGCCCGCGATCACCGCCAGGGCCGTGAACTCCCTCAAGGTGACCGACCGCGAGAAGCTGGCCAACGGCTGGCGCACCCGTGAGCGCTCCACCACCTACGACTCGACGCCGTTCGCCCGCCCGCTCACGGTCTACGACAACGGGGATCTGGCCCACCCCGAGCAACTGCTCTGCACCTCCTTCGAGTACGCCACCCGCCCCGGCGGCGCCGCCACGCAGCTTGCCTCGCACACCCTCGTCCTCAAGGGCGCCTGCGGGCAGCCGGCGAACAAGGACAACACGGTCTCCGACACCCGGGCCTACTTCGACGGCCTGCCGCTCGGCCAGGCGGGCGCCAAGTCGGAGCAGACCTCGACCGAGGTCCTGGAGCGGTACGACGCCAACGGCCAGCCGGTCTACCGGACGACCGGCCGGGCGAGCTTCGACGCCTATGGCCGGGTCATCAGCACCATCGACCCGACCCGCACCGACGCCACCCACCAGACCGGCGCCGAGACCAAGACCGCCTACTCCCCGGCCACCGGCCAGCTGCCGAACCAGGTCACCCACACCAATCCGATGGGCTGGCAGACCGTCAGCACCCTGGACGTCGGTCGTGGCTCGCCACTGAAGATCAAGGACGAGAACGGCCGGATCAGCGAGCAGGACTTCGACGCCCTCGGCCGAGCGGTCGCGGCCTGGAGCCCGGGCAACGACCGGACCAAGAACCCGGACCGCCCGAACCGCAAGTTCTCCTACGCGGTCAACGGCACCAACGCGCCCTCGCAGGTGCTGAGTCAGGCCCTGATGGGCAGCCTCAAGCTCTACACCTCCAGCTACACCATCTACGACGGCCTCGGTCGCGTCCGGCAGACCCAGGCGACCCCGCCCTCGGGCGCCACCGGCCGCATGATCACCGACGCGCTGTTCGACTCGCACGGCTGGCAGACCAAGACCAGCGCCGCCTACTACAACGACCAGGCCCAGCCCAGCGGACAGCTCTTCCTGCCCAACGGCGGGGTGCAGCCGGACAGCAAGGTCCCCGCACAGACCGTCCAGAAGTTCGACGGCATGGGCCGCACCGTCGACTCCGTCTTCCAGTCGTACGGCGTCGAGCAGTGGCGCACCCACACTGACTTCGTCGGCGCCGACGAGGTCCGAGTGACCCCACCGGCCGGTGGCTTCGCCAGCGCGACCGTGTCGGACGCCCGCGGCAACACCGTGGCGCTGCGCCAGTACAAGTCCAACACCCCGACCGGCGCGTACGACGAGACCACCTACGGCTACTCGCCGGAGGGCAAGGAGCTCTGGCGCAAGGACGCGGCTGGCAACACCTGGTCGTACGAGTACGACCTGCTCGGCCGCCCGGTGAAGACCACCGACCCCGACTCGGGTACCGGCACGACCTCCTACGACGACAGCAAGAACCTGGTCACGGCCACGGACTCGCGGGGCAAGAGCGCGACCACCGTCACCGACCTGCTCGGCCGCACCACCGCGGCCTACGAGGGCGGGGCGGTCGACCCGGCCAAGCAGGTCGCCGCTTGGACGTACGACAACCTCGCCCTGGGCAAGCCGACCTCCACGACCCGCTATGTCGGTGGCGTGAACGGTGCCGCCTACAAGTCGGAGATCACCGGCTATGACATCGGCTACCGCGAACTCGGCGCCAAGACCACCATCCCGGCGGTCGAGGGCGGCCTGGCCGGTGTCTACCAGACCGACAACACCTACGACGAGGGCGGCCGCCTGACGGCCACGGTCCTTCCGGCCGTGGCCGGGATGGCCCGGGAGACGCTGAGGTTCGCCCCCGACGACGTCGGCAACTTCGGCGGCCTGTCCAGTGCCTTCGGCCTGGCTGCGCCCAAGACCTATGTGGCCGACGTCCGTTACGACCCCTATGGCCGGCCGTTCCGCACCACGGTGGGCGGCGCCGGTACCCAGGTCGTCGCCACGATGGTCATCGACGACGCCACCGGGCGGGTCACCCGCTCGATCGTCGACAAGCAGACCGCCACCACCGCCCACGTCGACTCGGTCGACTACACCTACAACCCGCTGGGCCAGGTCACCTCGGCCCGCAACGCGCAGGACGGCCAGGTCGCCGACCTGCAGTGCTTCACCCACGACTACCTCGGCCGCCTCACCCAGGCCTGGACCGACACCGGCACCCAGACCACCAAGCCGCAGCCGAGCGTTCCCGGTGTCGGTGCCTGCACCAACTCCGACGGCCCGTCCATCGGAGCAGCGCCGAGCGTCGGCGGTCCGGCCCCGTACTGGCAGCAGTACGAGTACGACCTCATCGGCAACCGCACCAAGCTGGTCCAGAAGGACGTCACCGGTAACACCGCCAAGGACGTCACCACCACCCAGACCTTCGGCACGGGCCCCAACACCCCGTCCACCGACCCGAAGACGGGCGGCGGCACGGGCGGTCCGCATGCGCTGATGAAGTCCACCCAGACCGGCCCGGCCGGCACCGCGGTGACCTCGTACGCCTACGACGCGGCCGGCAACACCACCGCGATCACCGACTCCCCGGGCACCAGGACGCTGACCTGGAACGCCCAGGGCAAGCTCGACCAGATCACCGGAACCGGCGAGAACGGCGCCACCAGCTACCTGTACGACGTGTCGGGCAACCAGCTGATCCGCCGCGACGCCGGCAAGACCACGCTCAACCTGGGCGCGGACCAGATCACCCTGGACACCAACTCCGGAGTGGTCACCAACGTCCGCAGCTACCCGGCCTCCAACGGTCTGTCCATCACCCGTACCACCAGCAGTGGATCGTCGACGCTCGCCTACCAGAGCGCGGACCCGCACGGCACCAACGGCGTCCAGTTCGACGCGGGGACCCTCGCCCACGTCCGCCGCCCCACCGACCCGTTCGGCAACGACCGCGGCACCCAGCCCGCGGCAGGCGTCTGGGCCGGCGACAAGGGCTTCGTCGGCGGCACCAAGGAGAAGGCCACCGGCTTCACCCTCCTCGGCGCCCGCGAGTACGACCCCAAGACAGGCCGCTTCATCAGCCCCGACCCCATCACCGACGCCGGCGATCCGCAGCAGTGGAACGCCTACGCGTACGCCAACAACAGCCCCATCAACAAGTCCGACGCGAACGGCCTGCGCGTCGACTGCAACCAGGAAACGGAGTGCACCGGCTGGTACGGGGACTCCAACGGCAACCTCACCGACATCGACCACGTCGCCCCGAAGCGGAAGCTCCCCACGGCACCGCCCACCCCGGCGGAGCAGCACGCGAAGGACGCCCTCGACGACGCGAACAAGATCGTCAACGAGAACAAGCGCAAGCGCGATGAACTCGTGCACAAGGTGGTCGACATCGTCGGCGACCTGATCGGCTTCAACGACGCCCGCGACTGCTTCACCAAGGGCGACGTGATGGCCTGCATCAACACCGCCCTCAACACCCTGCCCTGGGGCAAGATCTTCAAGGCCATCAAGGTCGGCATCCAGGCCCTGAAGATCTACAAGGAGATCAACAGGATCTACGACGCCATCAGGGGCGGCGAACGCGCGGCGAAGGAAGCCGAAGCCGCCTACGTCACCGCCAAGACCGCCGCATCGGAGGCCCGAGCGGCCGAAGCGGCAGCAGCCAAGGCAGCCGAAGAAAAAGCAGCAAAAGAATCAGCCGCCGACGCGGCAGGAACTTCGGAAAAGTCCGTAGCCAAGGAAGCCGACGACTCGGCGGGCGCCAGTTGCCCGATCCGTCGGAACAGCTTCCCGACCGGCACCCAGGTGTTGATGGGCGACGGGACGCTCAAGTCGATCGAGGACATCCATGAGGGCGACGTCGTCATGGCGACCGACCCCCAGACCGGCGAGACCCGCCCCGAAACTGTCACCGCCACCATCACCACCCCCGACGACAAGGACTTCACCGACCTCACCCTCACCGACGACGCCAACCCCCGCGGCCCCCCGGCCGCCGACCAGTCGAAGATCACCTCCACCCACCACCACCCCTACTGGAGCGAGACCCGCCAGCAGTGGGTCGACGCCGGCGAACTCACCCAGGGCGAAAAGCTCCGCCAGCCCGACGGCACCACCCTCACCATCCAGTCCGTCCGCAACTACCCCTACGCCGTCACCACCCACAACCTCACCGTCAGCCTGCTCCACACGTACTATGTGCTCGCGGGGGCGGCGCCGGTTCTCGTACACAACTGTGGGGAAACGGGCGATGAGGTAGCCCATGTTGGTGACGAGGCTGCGCAGGAATCTCAAGAGAAGCTGCTGTATGGACCGTTTCATCGGCTTTCAAACGGGAGCAGTACGCAGACTGTTGAAACCCTAAATCTGGTTGAGTCTTCTGGCGAGTTGTGGGGGAATCCGTCCAGGATTTTCTGGCCGGAAGAGGGAATTGTTCAGGCTCACAGGGGGCCGCTTCCGGACACGGCGGGGCCGGGAAGTTTTGAGTTCTACACCACGGTCCGCCCGTATAAGGAAAGGGCTACTCTTGGAAATCAGGCCTGGTGGCCGGCTCATATGGCTGGTGTCACTTCGGCAAACCATGGAGATAGGGCCATCATTCCTGTCCTCATTTCCAGGACTGTGAGGTAGCGATGATATCTCTGCAATTTGATAGATGGGCACCGCGCACGGTGACAGTCTGTGCTCAGCTGAATGTTGACCGAGCGGATGTCGAGGCCATGGGAGGTGTGATTGAGTCCGTCTTCGAGGAGCATGCGGAGATATCGGTTGCCGTGTTTTGCCTCGATTCCGGCAGGGTCGTTTCCCTCGTGCGGATATCCGGTGATTCCGCTCCGGGGTTCACGCTTCTGCTCGATGGGGATGGGAGTCCTGTCGAGACTCTCCATGAGTTTTTGACAGCAGCGAGGATGGATGAGACCGCCGTGGTATCGGTTAATTCCGGCGAATGATTCCTCAGTTCTAGGCGCTGGCGCGGGTTGTCGATTTCGATCAAGCGGTTGATCCTTCGGTGTCGACCATCACCCCGTGTCGCACAGCGTGATCGAAGCGTCACCCGGGTAGGACTGGGCTGTCCTACCCGGGCGTTGCCGAGACATCGCAGGAGCCGCGAGTGGCCGCTTACCACGACAGTGACGGAGCCGACGGACGGAAGGTGCCGGCGCAGGACGCGCCGCCGCCGCCCGCCGAACTGGTCGCGCTGGCACGGGCGTACGGGGTGGACACCCGGTACCCGGGGGCCGGTGGGCAGACGGTGGGGGCGCGGACGCTGGTGGCCGTGCTGGGGGCGCTGGGGGTGGCGGCCGGGTCGCCGGAGGAGGTGCGGGAGGCCCTGGAGCGCCACCGGGCCGAGCAGCGGGAGCGGTTGCTGCCGCCCTGCGTCGTGGTCCGGCAGGGCCGCCGCACCGCGCTGGACGTGCCGGCCGACGCCCGGCTGCACGTGGAGCTGGAGGACGGCGGCAGTTGGGAGCTGTCGCGCGGTCACTCGCACTGGCTGCCCGCCGACCTGCCGCTCGGTCGGCACACCCTCACCGCGGAGAGCAACAGCAGGAAGGAGCGGTCCGCGCTGATCGTCGCCCCCCAGCAGCTGCCCCGACTCCCCGGCCGCAGCTGGGGGTTCCTCACCCAGCTGTACTCCGTGCTGTCCGACCGCTCCTGGGGCATGGGCGACCTCGGGGACCTCGCCGAACTCGCCCAGTGGGCCGGCGCGGAACTCGGCGCGGGCTTCGTGCAGCTCAACCCGCTGCACCAGGCCCTGCCCGCGACGCCCGGCACCCCCTCCGACCCGTCCCCGTACCGCCCCTCCTCCCGCCGCTTCGCCGACCCGGTGCACCTGCGGATCGAGGCCGTCCCCGAGTACGCCTACCTGACGGCAGCACAACGGACGGAAACGGACGACCTCGTCCACCGCGCCGCCCGGCTGCGCGACGAGGTCCTCGCCCACGACGGCCTGGTCGACCGGGACGCCGTCTGGGCGCTCAAGCGCGAGGCCCTCCAGCTCCTCCACGAAGTCCCGCGCGGCCCCGGCCGCCAGGCCGGCTACGAGGCGTTCCAGCGCCGCGAGGGGGAGTGGCTGCGCCGCCACGCCCTCTGGAACGCGATCGCCGAGGTGCACGGCGCCGACTGGCACCACTGGCCGAAGGGCCTGCGTCACCCGAACGGCCCACAGATCGACCAGGTCGCCAAGGAGCTCGAACCGAGCGTCGAGTTCCACCGCTGGCTCGCCTGGCAGGTCGACCAGCAGCTCGCCGCCGCCCAGCGCGCCGCCCGCGACGCGGGCATGCCGGTCGGCCTGATCCACGACCTCGCCGTCGGCGTCCACCCGGACGGCGCCGACGCCTGGGCGCTCCAGGACGTACTGGCCGGCGGCATCTCGACCGGCGCCCCGCCGGACGCCTTCAACGCCCACGGCCAGGACTGGGGCCTGCCGCCCTGGCGCCCGGACGCCCTGGCGAAGGCCGGCTACGCCCCGTACGCGGAACTCCTGCGCGCCGCCGCCCGCCACGCGGGCGCGCTCCGCATCGACCACGTGATGGGCCTGTTCCGCCTCTGGTGGGTGCCCGAGGGCCATCCCCCCACCGAGGGCGCCTACGTCCGCTACGACGCCGAGGCGATGCTCGGCGTGCTGGCCCTGGAGGCGCACCGGGCCGGCACCGCCGTGATCGGCGAGGACCTGGGCACGGTCGAGCCCGGCGTACGGGAGGAACTGGCGGCCCGGGGCATCCTCGGCACCTCCGTGCTCTGGTTCGAACGGGACTGGCAGTCCGACGGCGGCATCCTGCCCCCCGACCGCTGGCGCCCCGGCTGCCTGGCCACCCTCACCACCCACGACCTGCCCAGCACCGCCGCCCGGCTCTCCGGCGAGCACGTCGAGCTGCGCCACCGCCTGGGCCTGCTGGCCCGCCCGCTCGCGGAGGAGCAGCAGGAGGCCGCCGACGAGCTGGCGGCCTGGCGGGCCGAACTGACCGCCCTCGGCCTGCTCGCCCCGGACGAGCCGCTCACCATGCCGGCCCTGTACCGCTTCCTCGGCCGGACGCCGGCCGAGCTGGTCGGCGTCTGGCTGCCGGACCTGGTCGGCGACCCGCGCCCGCAGAACCTGCCCGGCACCTGGGACCAGTACCCGAACTGGCGCCTGCCGGTCGCCGACGGCACGGGCGCCCCGGTCACCCTGGAACGCCTCGCCGCGGCCCCCACCGCCCGCCTCCTCGGCCGGCTGCTGGCCGCCGCCCAGCCCCCCAGCCCCCCGACCGCCAGGACCCCCTGACCAGGAACCCGGATCCCGCAAGCGGAACCCACAGCACCACCCCGACGCGCGCCCTCCCGTAAGCGGCGGGTAAGTTGGAATCGTGGACAAGAGGAACGCTTTGCGAGCCGGCGCGGTCTCCGCAACGGTCACGCTGATGATGCTGCTGTCGTCGCCCGCCATGGCCCTCACCAGGGACGACGGCGACGACCCGGGTACCGGCCTGAGCGCCGGCCAGACCATCGGCCTGTACGTGCTGATCCCGCTCGCCGTGTTCGTCGTCATCGCGGCCTTCGCGGGTCTGCCGTACGGCAAGAAGAAGAAGTAACCGCGAGGAACCGCCGCGTCCACCGAGGACAGGCAACAGGTCCACCAGGACCCGCAGGAACCCCGAAGGGGCGCCGGACGATCCGTCCGGCGCCCCTTCGGGCATTCAGCGGCAGGCAGCGAGCCCCGGCCTCAGCGGGCCGCCCCGGCCGCCTTGTCGACCGCCTGGGCCTTGAGCGCGCGCTCGATCCCGGCCCGCGACTCGACGACCTGACGGCGCAGCGCCGGCGCCGGCTCGGCCGAGGCCAGCCAGGCGTCCGTGGCGGCGAGCGTCTCCTCCGACACCTGGAGCGCCGGGTACAGCCCGACGATGATCTGCTGCGAGATCTCGTGGCTACGGGTCTCCCAGATGCCCTTCACCGCGGCGAAGTACTTCTCCGCGTACGGCGCCAGCAGCTCCCGCTGGTCCGACTGCTGGAAGCCCGCGATCACGGCCTCCTGCACGTAGTTGGTGAGCTTGTCCGACTCCACCACCGAGGCCCAGGCCGCGGCCTTGGCCTCCGCGGTCGGGCGGGCGGAGCGGCAGCTGGCCGCGTGCTCCTGGCCGGCCGCGGTGTTGTCCCGCTCCAGCTCCGCGACGATCGCGGCCTCGTCGGCGCGGCCGGTGGCGGACAGCCGGGCGAGCAGCGCCCAGCGCAGCTCGGTGTCCACGGCCAGGCCCTTGAGCTCGACCGAGCCGTCCAGCAGCCCGGCCAGCAGGTCGAGCTGAGCGTCCGTACGGGCGACCGAGGCGAAGGTGCGGGCCCAGGCCAGCTGGTGGTCGCTGCCGGGCGCGGCGGCGCGCAGGTGCTCCTCGGCGGCGGCGGCCCAGCGGAGCAGGCCCTGCTCGCGCCAGTCCGGGTCGGTGTAGGAGTCCAGGGCCAGCTTGACCTGGCGCTGCACGGACTGGACGACGCCGATGTCGCTCTCCCGGCCGATGCCGGAGAGCGCCAGCGACAGGTAGTCACGGGCGGCCAGTTCGCCGTCGCGGGTCATGTCCCAGGCGGAGGCCCAGCACAGCGCGCGCGGCAGCGACTCGGTGAAGCCGCCGAGGTGCTCGGTGACGACGGCCATCGAGTCCTCGTCCAGCCGGATCTTGGCGTACGACAGGTCGTCGTCGTTGAGCAGCACGACGGCCGGGCGGTGGCGGCCGACCAGCTCCGGCACCTCGGTGCGCGGGCCGTCGACGTCCAGCTCGATCCGGTCCGTCCGCACCAGCGAACCGTCGACCAGCTCGTAGAACCCGATCGCGATCCGGTGCGGCCGCAGCACGGCCTCGCCCTTGGCGCCGGCCGGCAGCGCGGGCGCCTCCTGCAGCACGGTGAAGGACTCGATCTCACCGTCCGTGTTCAGCACCACCGACGGCCGCAGCACGTTGATGCCGGCCGTCTCCAGCCAGGACTTGGACCATGCCTTGAGGTCGCGCCCGCTGGCCTCCTCCAGCGCCCCGAGCAGGTCGCTCAAACGCGTGTTGCCCCAGGCGTGCTGCTTGAAGTAGGCGCGCACGCCCTCGAAGAAGGCGTCCTGGCCGACGTACGCCACCAGCTGCTTGAGCACCGAGGCGCCCTTGGCGTAGGTGATGCCGTCGAAGTTGACCTGGACGTCCTCCAGGTCGTTGATCTCCGCCATGATCGGGTGGGTCGAGGGCAGCTGGTCCTGCCGGTAGGCCCAGGTCTTCATCTGGTTGGCGAAGGTGGTCCAGGACTGCGGCCACTTGGAGCCGGGGGCCTCGGCCTGGCAGACGGCCTCGGCGAAGGTCGCGAAGGACTCGTTGAGCCAGAGGTCGTTCCACCACTCCATGGTGACGAGGTCGCCGAACCACATGTGGGCGAGCTCGTGCAGGATCGTCGCGGCGCGCGCCTCGTACGCGGCGTCGGTGACCTTGGAGCGGAACACGTACTGGTCGCGCAGGGTGACGGCGCCCGCGTTCTCCATCGCGCCGGCGTTGAACTCCGGGACGAAGAGCTGGTCGTACTTGGGGAACGGGTACGGGAAGTCGAACTTCGCCTGGAAGTAGTCGAAGCCCTGCTTGGTGACCTCGAAGATCGCCTCGGCGTCCAGGAACTCGCGCAGCGAGGGGCGGCAGTACACGGCCAGCGGCACGCGCTGCTCGCCGTTCTCGTAGGTGTCGAAGACCCCGACGTACGGGCCGGCCACGAGCGCGGTGATGTAGCTGGAGATCCGGCCGGTGGGCTCGAACTCCCAGACCTGGGTGGCGCCTTCGCCGACCGGCTCGGGGGTGGGCGAGTTGGACACCACGACCCAGCCGGTGGGGGCCGTCACGGTGAACCTGAACGTGGCCTTGAGGTCGGGCTGTTCGAAGTTCGCGTAGACCCGCCGGGCGTCCGGCACCTCGAACTGGGTGTAGAGGTAGGTCTCGCCGTCGACCGGGTCGACGAACCGGTGCAGGCCCTCGCCGGTGTTGCTGTAGGCGCAGTCGGCGACGACCCGCAGCTCGTTCTCGGCCGCCAGGCCGGGCAGCGGGATGCGGCTGTCGGCGAAGCTCGCCGGGTCGAGGGCCGTGCCGTTGAGGGTGATCTCCTCGACGCTCGGGGCGACGAGGTCGATGAAGCTGTCGGCGCCGGGGGTCGTCGCGGAGAACCGGACCACGGTCGTGGACCGGAAGGTACCGCCCTCGCGGGCCGAGCCGAGGTCGAGCTCGATGTCGTACGCGTCCACCCGGATGAGGTCGGCCCGGGTGCGGGCCTCGTCGCGGGTCAGGTTGGTGCCGGGCACTCGCTGCGCTCCTTCGTCAGGCTGATGGACCGAATCCTCGCATGCCCGACGAGCGGCCCGACCGGAAATCCGGACCGGAAATCCCGACCGCAGAACGGGGGCGGGGCGGGCCCGGGCCCACCGGCCCCGACTCGCCCCGCCCCGCCCCGCCCCACCCTCACCGACCGGAGTGCGTCACTTCCGCCACTTGGTCAGCGGACCGTCGGTGTTGGTGTACCGGCGGAACGCGTACACCGCGTTGCCGTCGCCCGAGACGAAGTACACCGAGGTGCTCATGCTGATGTCGAACTTCCCGTTCGCGTTCGCGACGGTGCCGATGTCGGTCATCGACCCGTCGGTCGGCGAGAGCGTCACCAGCCGGGACGGCTTGTCGTAGCCCTGCGAGACCAGGGCGCGCACCTTGCCGGCCTTGTCGGTGCCGGTGACGAGCCGGATGTCGCTGCCGCTGCCCGAACCGGGGCTGGCCGCCCACAGGCGCTTGCCGGTGTTCAGGTCGTAGGCGTTGATGGCCGGCTTGGTCGGGTTGACCTGGACGTACAGGGTGCTGCCGCTCACCACGTTGCGGGTGAAGGCGGTGTCCTGGCCGGAGAGGCGCAGGCTGTCCGAGCCGGCCTCCTTGACGGACATCTGGTTGCCCGGCTTGTTGTCCTTGTCGAACGGCAGGATGTAGTCGCCGTTCGGGCCGTTGGTGATCAGCAGGACCAGCGGCTTGTCCTGGATGACCGAGTCGACCTCCTCGATCGTGCCGGTCAGGGTGACCGGGGAGCTCACGGTCTTGCCGGAGTCGGCGTTCACGATGACCAGTTGCGACTTCGGGCCGCTGGTCATGTAGCAGCGGTCGCTGATCGCGATCTGGTCGCCGGCCGCGCGGGCCCGCATGGTGCAGTCCTTGTCCCGGGGCTGGTACTGCCAGGCGGGCTGGCCGTTGGAGATGTTCAGCCCGGCCACCGCGTTGCCGCCGACGGCGACGACGTTCTCGGTGACGCTCAGGGTCGGCTGGGACAGCCGGTCGGCGGTGGCCTTGACGGTCCACAGCAGCTTGCCCGAGGTGAGGTCCACGGCGCCGATGGTGGAGCAGTCGTAGTCACCGGTGTTGAAGGCGACGGCGGCGACGTTCTTGGAGTTGGAGGAGTACGAGGCGCTGCACACCTCCTTGCTGCCGGACGGCACCGGGATGTTCCAGGCCTGCTTGCCGTCGGTCAGGTTGTAGGCCTTGACGCCGTCGCTGTCGACGCGGACGGCGTACTTGTCGGTGCCCCAGATGCCGAGCAGCTGGTTGGTGGCATCGGTGTTGGAGGGCGTCGGGGCGTTCCAGGCGACGTTGAACGTGGCCTTGCCGTCCGGCGCGGGCACCGGCGCGACGCTGTTCCCGCCGTTGTCGCCGTTGTCGCCGCCGACGGTGCTGGTGCCGCCCGAGTTCGCCACCGGGCCGGGGCCCGGGTCCGGCTTGGGGTCGGGCTTGAGCAGCACGACCAGCCCGATCACGATGGCGATCGCCAGCACACCGCCGATGATCCCGCCCCAGAGCATGACGGGGTTGCGCTGCTTCGGAGGCGCCGGCACGGGCGCACCGGGGTAGTAGCCCGGCTGCTGCTGGTAGTTGTAGCCGCCGCCGTAGCCCTGCCCCGCGTCCGCCCCGGGGTAGCCCCCACCGGGCACCGGGTCGTACGGGCCGACCGGCGCACCCGCCGGAGGCTGGGCCGGCATTCCGGCCGCCGTCGGCGCGTACGCGGCGTAGTCGGCTCCACCCGCGGGGGGCTGGGCCGGGGGCGCCGGGGGTGCCGGGGGCATCGGAGGCTGGGCCGGCGGCCCGCCCTGCCCCGGAACCGCCGAGCCGTCGAGCTGGGTCATCTGGTCCGCGACGGCGGCGGGGTCCACACCGCCCGCCGGCCGCCCGAACGAAACGCCCCGATTGCCCTGCGGGCCGCTGCCGGATGCATCGCCTGCACCCGGCGTAGGGTGATCCCCTGCCATCTGATTCCCCGTCATGTCTGGATGCGTCCCCCTGCCGGTACCGACCGCGGCCCGGTGGGACGGGTGAGATTGGGCACCATGCTAGTGGCGGCCGGTTTTCGCCCGCTCCCAGGACCGCCCGATCCGGGCCCCCGCCCCCGCACCGCGCAACACCTTCACCCTCCGGTCACCCGGCCCCCACGCCCCCGCCCGCCCCGGGCCCGCGCAGCGGCCACCCCGGCCCCCACCCGGCACCCCCCACCCGGCACCCCCACCCTGGCACCCCCCGACCCGTACCCTTCAGGAGTTGAAGGGGACACCCGGCGGAGGGTTCCCCACCCTGGGAGGGTGGATCATGTCGACGGACACACCGGGCTCACAGTCGTCCCTGCACCGGGCGAACCTGGAACGGGTGCTCCGCGCGGTACGGATGGCCGGTTCGCTCACCCAGGCCGAGATCGCCCGCGGCACCGGCCTCTCCGCGGCCACCGTCTCCAACATCGTGCGGGAACTGAAGGAGAGCGGCACCGTCGTGGTCGCCGACACCTCCTCCGGCGGCCGCCGCGCCCGCAGCGTCTCGCTCAGCGGTGACGCGGGCATCGTGGTCGGCATCGACTTCGGCCACACCCACCTCCGGGTGGCCGTCGGCAACCTCGCCCACCGGGTGCTGGCCGAGGAGAGCGCCCCGATCGACGTGGACGTCTCGGCCGCGCAGGGCTTCGACCGCGCCGAGGCGATGGTGGCGCGCCTCCTCGCCCAGGCCGGCTTCCGGCCCGAGAAGGTGATCGGCGTGGGCCTCGGCGTCCCCGGCCCGATCGACGTGGAGACCGGCGCGCTGGGCTCGACCGCGATCCTGCCGGGCTGGACGGGCATCGCCCCGGGCCGGGAGCTGGGGGAGCGGCTCGGCATGCCGGTGCACGTGGACAACGACGCCAACCTGGGCGCGCTGGGCGAGCTGGTCTGGGGGGCCGGCCGCGGCCTGAGCGACCTCGCGTACATCAAGATCGCCAGCGGGGTCGGCGCCGGGCTGGTGGTCAACGGCCAGATCTACCGGGGGCCGGGCGGCACCGCGGGTGAGATCGGGCACATCACCCTGGACGAGGCGGGCCCGGTCTGCCGCTGCGGCAACCGGGGCTGCCTGGAGACCTTCGTCGGCTCCCGCTACCTGCTGTCGCTGCTCACCTCGACCCTCGGCCCGGACCTCACCCTGCCCCGGGTGGTGGAGCTGGCCCACCAGGGCGACCTGGGCTGCCGCCGGGTGATCGCCGACGCCGGCCGCCAGATCGGTACGGGCGTGGCGACCCTGTGCAACCTGCTCAACCCGCGCCGGGTGATCCTGGGCGGCGACCTCGCCGAGGCCGGTGAGCTGGTGCTGGCCCCGATCCGCGACTCGGTGGCCCGGTACGCGATCCCCAGCGCGGCCCGTCAGCTGTCGGTGGTCCCCGGCACCCTGGGCGGCCGCGCCGAGGTGCTGGGCGCGCTGGCCCTGGTGATGAGCGAGATGGGTGAGTCCGGGGCCCTCGGCCGGCACTGAGGCCGCCCGGCCCGGGGCCGGCACCGACCGCCGCCCGGCCCGTTCGCCCGTCCGGCCGCAACCGGCGGCGAACATCCGTTCGTCAATGAGGATTGACCCGTGTCCCCCGACCGACCTCCCGGAATGGCGGTAACCGGTCGACGGCACCGGGCGCGCCGCTCGGCGTCCGTGTAGCGGACATTAGACTCGACCGGTCGGTACCGGCCGCGACCACCGGCCTGCCGCCGGACCGGGCAGCGACGCCCGTCGGACCGTCCGTGGTCCGCGAACACTGAACGAGGAGGAACGGGTGGCCCTGCTGACCCGCATTCGGGGACCGCGCGATCTCGACCGGCTCACGCCCGGACAGCTGGCCGCACTGGCCCAGGAGATCCGGACCTTCCTGGTGACCGAGGTCTCCAAGACGGGCGGCCACCTCGGCCCCAACCTCGGCGTGGTCGAGCTGACCATGGCGCTGCACCGGGTCTTCGACTCCCCGCGCGACCGCATCCTCTTCGACACCGGCCACCAGAGCTACGTCCACAAGCTGCTCACCGGCCGCCAGGACTTCTCCCGGTTGAAGATGAGCGGCGGCCTGTCCGGCTACCCCTCGCGCGCCGAGTCCGAGCACGACGTGATCGAGAACTCGCACGCCTCCACGGTCCTCTCGTACGCGGACGGCCTGGCCAAGGCCAACAAGATCCAGGGCAGGACGGACCCGGTCGTCGCCGTGATCGGTGACGGCGCGCTCACCGGCGGCATGGCCTGGGAGGCGCTGAACAACATCGCCGACGCCAAGGACCTGCCCGTCGTCATCGTCGTCAACGACAACGAGCGCTCCTACTCGCCGACCATCGGCGGCCTCGCCAACCACCTCGCCACCCTGCGCACCACCCAGGGCTACGAGCGCTTCCTGTCCTGGGGCAAGGACGCCCTCCAGCGCACCCCGGTGGTCGGCCAGCAGCTGTTCGAGACGCTGCACGGCGCCAAGAAGGGCCTCAAGGACTTCATCGCCCCGCAGGGCATGTTCGAGGACCTCGGTCTCAAGTACATCGGCCCGATCGACGGCCACGACCTGACCGCCCTGGAGTCCGCGCTGACCAAGGCGCGCGGCTTCGGCGGCCCGGTGATCGTGCACTGCCTCACCGAGAAGGGCCGCGGCTACCACGCCGCCGAGAACAACGACGAGGACCGCTTCCACGCCGTCGGCGTGATCCACCCGGACACCGGCCTGCCGGTCAAGAACTCGGGCAAGGACTGGACCTCGGTCTTCGGCGAGGAGATGGTCGCGCTCGGCCACGAGCGCGAGGACATTGTGGCGATCACCGCCGCGATGCTCCACCCGGTCGGCCTGGCGCCGTTCGCCAAGGAGTTCCCGGACCGCATCTTCGACGTCGGCATCGCCGAGCAGCACGCCGTCACCAGCGCCGCCGGCCTGGCCACCAACGGGCTGCACCCGGTGTTCGCGGTCTACGCGACCTTCCTGAACCGGGCCTTCGACCAGGTCCTGATGGACGTCGCGCTGCACAAGCTGGGCGTCACCTTCGTGCTGGACCGGGCCGGGGTCACCGGCACGGACGGCGCCTCGCACAACGGCATGTGGGACATGTCGATCCTCCAGGTCGTCCCGGGCCTGCGGCTGGCCGCCCCGCGCGACGCCGACCAGGTCCGCGCCCAGCTGCGCGAGGCCGTCCAGGTCAAGGACGCCCCGACGGTGGTGCGCTACTCCAAGGGCTCGGTCGGCCCCGCCGTCGCCGCGGTCGGCCGGGTCGGCGGCATGGACGTGCTGCGCGCCGCCGGGGAGCCCTCCGGCGCCCACCGCGCGGACGTGCTGATCGTCTCGGTCGGCGCGATGGCCCCGACCAGCCTGGAGGTGGCCGACCTGCTGGCCGCCCGGGGCGTCACCGCCACCGTGGTGGACCCGCGCTGGGTCAAGCCGGTGGACCCGGCCCTGCCGGGCCTGGCCGCCGAGCACCGGGTGGTCGTCACGATCGAGGACAACGGCCGGGTGGGCGGCGTCGGCGCGGCCGTCGCCCAGGCGCTGCGGGACGCGGACGTGGACCTGCCGGTGCGCGACTTCGGCATCCCGCAGGAGTTCCTGGACCACGCCAGCCGGAACGAGATCCTGGCCGAGATCGGCCTGACCGCCCCCGCCATCGCCGAGAAGGTGGGCGCCCTGGTCGCCAAGCTGGAGCCGGCGCCGGTCGAGGCCTGAGACGCCCCCGGCGGAACGGGCCGGCCGCCCGCTGCCCCGTTCCGCCGACGACCGATTGTCGTACCGCCCGACGACCGATTGTCGTAACGACGTAACAGTTCGTCGCGGGACGAGCTGACAATCGCACTGAATGGCGGGACCGGCGCTCTCCGCGCCGTTCCCGCCCGGTAGGTTGTCAACCGTGCCCACCCCCACCCGCCTCCGCCTCGACGGACTGGTCGACCGCCTGCCCGCGCGCGCCCGTACCCACATCCGGCAGGGGTACTGGACGAGGCTGGTGCCGCTGCTCACCCTGGTCGCGGTGGCCACCCACATCCCGTCCTTCGCCCGGCCCGTCTGGAGCCCGGACGAGGGCTTCCTGGCCACCCAGGCCCGGATGCTCGCGGACGGCGGGGTGCTCTACGACACCGTGGTGGACCGCAAGCCGCCGCTGCTCCCCTGGCTCTACCAGGCCTGCTTCGCCGTCTTCGGCTCCGCCTCGCTGTGGCCGCTGCGCACCCTCGCGGTGGGGGCCCACCTGGTCACCGCGATCCTGCTGGCCTCGATCGCCCGCGGCCGCTGGGGCAACCGGGCCGGGGCCGGCGCCGGACTGCTCTACCTGCTGGTCTCCATCGGGCTCTCCCCGGAGGACACCCAGGCGGCGACCTTCGAGGTCTTCATGCTGCCCGCGATGGTGGCCGCCTTCCGGTACGCCGAGCGCCGCCGCTGGCTGGCCGCGGGCATCGCGGTCGCGCTCTGCTCGCTGACCAAGCAGACCGGCGGCGCGGTGCTGCTGCCGGTGCTCTGGATGCTCCTCCAGGACGCCCGCCGGCGCGGGGTGCGCTGGCCGCCCGCCCTGTTCAAGATCGGGTTCGGCTTCGCGGTGCCGATAGCGCTGGTGGCGGTCATCCTCACCAAGCCCAAGGGCTTCCTCTTCTGGGTGGTCACCGGCAGCGGGGACTACGCCTCCTTCGGCGGCGCCTGGCTGCAGATGCTCGGCCGGGCCTTCGGCAACCTCGGCATCCTGGCCGCGGCTGGCCTCGGCTTCCTGTTCCCGGTCGGCCGCCGGCTCTGGTTCAGGTACCGCCACCGCCCGCTGCCGGTGGCCGGCGAGGAGCACGGCTCGACCACCGACCTGTGGGTCTGGCTGCTCTCCTCGGCCGTCGCGGTCAGCGTGGGCTTCCACTTCTTCGGCCACTACTACCTCCAGCTGATGCCCCCGCTGGTGCTGCTGGGCACCGGGGCGGTCGCCACCTCGGCGATCCGCTGGAAGCCCGTCCTGGTGTACACCACGGCCGCCGCCACGGTCTTCTGGGGCCTGGCGCTGGCCTGGCCGGGGGAGCAGATGAGCCGCAACACCGAGGTCGCCACCGCGGTCGCCGCCCAGACCACCCCCAAGGACACCGTGCTGGTCTGGGGCATGCACCCCGAGCTGTACTGGCTGGCCGACCGCAAGCCCGCGAGCCGCTACCTGACCGCCGGCTTCCTCACCAACTACAGCGGCGGCAAGGACGGCAGCGGCAACGTCGGCGAGCAGTTCAGCGTCAACAACGCCTGGCAGACCTTCGACAAGGAGCTCGCCAACGGCCTGCCCGAGGTCTTCGTGGACGACTCCGGCGTCGCCCCGTACCAGCCGGTGCTGGTCCCGCGGATCGAGAACCTGCTGGACACCCACTACGAGATGATCGGCGTCATCGGCGACACCGTCGTCTACCGCCTCAAGCACTGAGGCCCGCCGCCGTCCACCGCCTTGCACCCGAGGCCAGGCACGCAACGCAGGAGCCCCCGGCGACCAGGTCGCCGGGGGCTCCGCTCGTACCGCTACGCCTTACGCGGGCACCGAGGCCACGCCGGGGGCGAGGAACTTCTTGCCGTTCACCCGCTCCGAGACGCCCTCACGGTCCAGGTACGGGGTGATCCCGCCCAGGTGGAAGGGCCAGCCGGCACCGGTGATCATGCAGAGGTCGATGTCCTGGGCCTCGCCGACGACACCCTCCTCCAGCATCAGGCCGATCTCCTGGGCCACGGCCTCCAGGGAGCGGTTCAGGACCTGCTCCTCGGTGAGCACCGTGTCGCCGAAGGTCAGCAGCTCCAGCACCTCGGGGTCCAGCACCTGCTTGCCGTCCACCCAGGTGTAGAAGCCGCGCTTGCCGGCCTTGACCACCTTGCCGAGGTTCTCGGAGACGGTGAACCGCTCCGGGAAGGCGCCGGCCAGGGTCTCCGAGACGTGCAGGGCGATGGCCGGGCCGACCAGCTCCAGCAGCACGATCGGGGACATCGGCAGGCCGAGCGGCTCGACGGCCTTCTCGACGCTGGCGATCGGGGTGCCCTCGTCGATGATGTTCTGGATCTCGCCCATGAAGCGGGTCAGGATCCGGTTCACCACGAACGCCGGGGCGTCCTTGCAGAGCACCGAGGTCTTCTTGAGCTTCTTCGACACGGCGAAGGCGGTGGCCAGCGACGCGTCGTCGGTCCGCTCGCCGCGGACGATCTCCAGCAGCGGCAGGATCGCGACCGGGTTGAAGAAGTGGAAGCCGACGACCCGCTCGGGGTGCTGGAGCTTCGAGGCCATCTCGGTGACCGACAGCGAGGAGGTGTTGGTCGCCAGCACGCAGGTCGGCGAGACCACGGCCTCCAGGTCCGCGAAGACGGTCTGCTTGACGCCCATCTCCTCGAACACGGCCTCGATCACGAAGTCCGCGTCGCCGAAGGCCACGGCCTTGTCCAGCGAGCCGCTGACCAGGCCCTTGAGGCGGTTGGCCTTGTCCTGGCCGATCCGGCCCTTGCCGAGCAGCTTGTCGATCTCGGCGTGGACGTAGCCGACGCCCTTGTCGATGCGCTCCTGGTCGATGTCGGTGAGGACCACCGGCACCTCCAGACGGCGGGCGAACAGCAGCGCCAGCTGCGAGGCCATCAGGCCGGCGCCGACGATGCCGACCTTGTTGACCGGGCGGGCCAGCGACTTGTCCGGCGCGCCGAACGGGCGCTTGGCCCGGCGCTGCACCAGGTTGAAGGCGTAGATGCCGCTGCGCAGCTCGCCGCTCATGATGAGGTCGGCCAGGGCCGCGTCCTCGGCGTCGAAGCCGGCCTGGAGGCTGGCCTTGTCGGCGAGGTCGGCGTCCTTGACGGCGGCGATGATGTCCAGCGCCTTGTAGGCGGCCGGGGCGGCGCCGTGCACCTTGCCGTCGGCGACCATGCGGCCCCAGAGGACGGCGTCGTCCCAGGCCTTGCCGCGGTCGATCGCCTCGCGCTCGACGACGACGTCGCCCTTGAGGACCTTGGCGGCCCACAGCAGCGACTGCTCCAGGAAGTCGGCCGGCTCGAAGATCGCGTCGGCGATCCCCAGCTCGAACACGTCCTTGCCCTTGAGCTGCTTGTTCTGGTTCATCGAGTTCTCGATGATGACCTTGACGGCCTTACCGGCACCGATCAGGTTCGGCAGGATGGTGCAGCCGCCCCAGCCGGGGACGAGGCCGAGGAAGACCTCGGGCAGCGAGAAGGCCGGAACGCCCGCGGACACCGTGCGGTAGTCGCAGTGCAGGCCGACCTCGACGCCGCCGCCCATGGCCGCGCCGTTGTAGAAGGCGAAGGTCGGGACGGGCAGCGCGGCGATCCGCTTGAAGACCTCGTGGCCGCCCTTGCCGATGGCCAGCGCGTCGGCGTGCTGCTTGAGCAGCTCGACGCCCTTGAGGTCGGCGCCCACGGCGAAGATGAACGGCTTGCCGGTGATCGCGGCGCCGACGATCTTGCCCTCGGCCGCCTCGGCCTCGACCTGGTCCAGCGCCTCGGACAGCTTGAGCAGCGAGCCCGGGCCGAAGGTGGTCGGCTTGGTGTGGTCGAAGCCGTTGTCGAGGGTGATCATGGCCAGCTTGCCGGCCTGCAGCGGCAGGTCCAGGTGGCGCACGTGGGCGGTCGTGACGACCTCGCCCGGGAACAGCTCGGCGCCCTGCTGGAGCAGCTCAGTGGTGTTGCTCATGCTCACTTACCACCCTCGACCTGAGACGACTTTTCCGCTCCGCTCCAATGCGGGTTCTCCCAGATGACGGTGCCGCCCATGCCGAAGCCGATGCACATGGTGGTCAGGCCGTAGCGGACGTCCGGGCGCTGCTCGAAGCGGCGGGCCAGCTGGTTCATCAGGCGCACGCCCGAGGAGGCCAGCGGGTGGCCGAAGGCGATCGCGCCGCCGAACGGGTTGACCCGCTCGTCGTCGTCCGCGATGCCGTAGTGGTCCAGGAAGGACAGCACCTGGACGGCGAAGGCCTCGTTGACCTCGAAGGCCTGGATGTCGTCGATGGTCAGACCGGCCTTGGCCAGCGCCTTCTCGGTGGCCGGCACCGGGCCGATGCCCATGACCTCGGGCTCGACGCCCGCGAAGGCGTAGGAGACCAGGCGCATCTTGACCGGGAGGCCGAGCTCCTCGGCGACGTCCTCGGCGGCCAGCAGCGAGGCGGTGGCACCGTCGTTCAGACCGGCCGAGTTGCCCGCGGTGATGTTGCCGTGCGGGCGGAACGGGGTCTTGAGGCCGGCCAGCGACTCCATCGTGGTGCCCGGGCGCAGCGGCTCGTCCACGGTGGCCAGGCCCCAGCCGGTCTCGCCGACCTCGGGGTTGGTGTTGCGGATCGTGATCGGCACCAGGTCGGGCTGGATGTCGCCGTTGGCGTACGCCTTGGCGGCCTTCTCCTGGGAGCGCACGGCGTAGGCGTCGCAGCGCTCCTTGGTGATGTGCGGGAAGCGGTCGTGCAGGTTCTCCGCGGTCATGCCCATGAACAGGGCGGACTCGTCGACCAGCTTCTCCGAGACGAAGCGCGGGTTCGGGTCCACGCCCTCGCCCATCGGGTGGCGGCCCATGTGCTCGACGCCGCCGGCCACGACCACGTCGTACGCGCCGAAGGCGATGCCGCCGGCGGTGGTGGTCACGGCGGTCAGGGCGCCGGCGCACATGCGGTCGATCGCGTAACCCGGGACGGACTTCGGCAGGCCGGACAGCAGGGCGGCGGTGCGCCCGATGGTCAGACCCTGGTCGCCGATCTGCGTGGTGGCCGCGATGGCGACCTCGTCGATGCGCTCGACGGGCAGGTTCGGGTTACGGCGCACGAGCTCCCGGATGCACTTGACGACGAGGTCGTCGGCGCGGGTCTCGTGGTAGATGCCCTTCGGGCCGGCCTTGCCGAACGGGGTGCGGACGCCATCGACGAAGACGACGTCCCTCGCGGTACGAGGCACGGGGGCTCTCCTCCCAGGGACCAACATTTCGGGTGTGCAGGCTGCCGCCGGAAGATCCCGAGCGGCGCCGCGTCAGAGTCATGCTACCGGTCGGTAACCAACCTGCCCAGGCCCCTCGGAGGGTTCTGACCATGTGTCCCGCGACACGTCCGGCACCACTGCGACCAGGAAGGCTCCCCGGGAACGCGGTGAGGGGGCGCCGTCCGTGCGGACGGCGCCCCCTCACGGGAGACGGGCGGCGGGGCCGCGCGGGCGGGCCCGGGCGCTCCGGCCGGATCAGGCCTCGGCGGTGGCGGCGGTGCCGGCCGTGGCGGCCGCGGCGAAGGCGGCGGCCACCACCGGTGCCACCAGGTCGACCTGCCACTGCCGGGCGCCGAGCCGGCGCAGCGCGGCGGCCACGCCGTCGCCGCTCAGGTCGGCCGGCGGCTCCCAGGAGACCCGGCGCACCAGATCCGGGGTGATCAGGTTCTCGGCGGGCAGGCGGTGGCGCTCGGCCAGCTCGCTGACCGCGGCGCGGGCACCGGAGAGCCGGGCGGCCGCGACCGGGTCCTTCTCCGCCCAGGCCCGCGGCGGCGGCGGCCCGTCGTGCGGGGCGGCGGCCGGGGGCAGCTGGTTCTCCGGGACCTCCCGGCCGCGCTGCACGGCCGCCAGCCACTGGTCCAGCTGGCGCCGGTGCAGCCGCGGGCCGAAGCCCTGGACGGCCTGGAGCGCGGCGATGTTCAGCGGCATGGCCAGCGCGGCGTTGACGATCGCGGCGTCCGAGAGCACCCGGCCGGGGGAGACGTCGCGCTCCTGGGCCATCCGGTCGCGGGTCAGCCACAGCTCGCGCACCACGGCCAGCTGGCGGCGCCGGCGGACCTTGTGCAGCTGCGAGGTGCGCCGCCACGGGTCGGTGCGCGGGGCCGGGCGGGGCGCGGCGGCGATCGCGGCGAACTCCTCCAGGGCCCAGTCGAGCTTGCCCTGGGCGTCCAGCTCCTGTTCGAGTGCGTCACGCAGCTCGACCAGCACCTCGACGTCCAGAGCGGCGTAGCGCAGCCAGGGCTCGGGCAGCGGGCGGGTGGACCAGTCGACCGCCGAGTGCTCCTTGGCCAGGCTCAGCCCGAGCACGTTCTCGGTCATCGGCCCCAGGCCGACCCGGGCGAAGCCGGCGATCCGCCCGGCCAGCTCGGTGTCGAACAGACGGGTCGGTCTCATGCCCACCTCGGCGAGGCAGGGCAGGTCCTGGGTCGCGGCGTGCACCACCCACTCGGCGTCCGCGATGGCGGCGCCCAGTCCGCTGAGGTCGGGGCAGGCGATCGGGTCGATCAGCGCCGAGCCGGCGCCCGCGCGGCGCAGCTGGATGAGGTACGCCCGTTGCCCGTAGCGGTAACCGGAGGCGCGCTCGGCGTCGACGGCGACAGGTCCGGTGCCCGCGGCGAAGGCGGCGACGACGGCTGCCAGCGCCTGCTCGTCCGCCACGACGGGCGGGATCCCCTCCTTCGGTTCGAGGAGCGGGACCGGGGCTGCTTCTTCTGGGATGGCTGCTACGGCGTCGGTCACCCACCAAGGGTACGACGGTCACCGGAACTGGGAGTGTTGTCGGACTGGTCAGACTGCTGATCGCCCGCCCGCCCAGTCGTCCGCCCAGCCACCCGCCCGGCCACCCGACCGGCTGCCCGGGCGCCCGGCTGACGGACCGCCGGGCCCGGCACCCGGGTGCCGCCGGACGAGCGTGCGGCGGCCCAGGAGGAACGTTCCTCCTGGGCCGCCGACGGTTCGCGGAGCCGTCCGGCCCCACCCGGCTCAGTGGATGATGCCGGTGCGCAGCGCGACCGCGACCATCCCGGCGCGGTCGCCGGTGCCGAGCTTGCGGGCGATCCGGGCCAGGTGGCTCTTCACGGTGAGCGCGGACAGGCCCATCGCGACGCCGATCGCCTTGTTCGACTGGCCCTCGGCGACCAGCCGCAGCACCTCGACCTCGCGGCCGGACAGCTCGCGGTAGGCGGTCTGCTGCGGGCCCGGCGCCCCGGGGGCACCCGGTGCGCCCGGGGCTCCGGCGGCGCCCGGCATGCCCGGCATCCCGGGGCGGCGCATCCGGCCGGCCAGCCCGGCGGCACCGAGCGGCAGGCCCGGGCGGCCGGGCATCGCGACGTTGGTGCGGGTGCCGGTGACCACGTAGCCCTTGACGCCGCCCGCGAGCGCGCTGCGGACCGCGCCGATGTCGTCGGCGGCGGACAGGGCCAGGCCGTTGGGCCAGCCGGCGGCGCGGGTCTCGGCGAGGATGGTCAGGCCGGAGCCGTCCGGCAGGTGGACGTCGGCGACGCAGATGTCGCGCGGGGTGGAGACCCGGGGGCGGGCCTCGGCGATCGAGGACACCTCGATCACGTCGCGGACGCCGAGCGCCCAGAGGTGGCGGGTGACGGTGTTTCGGACGCGGGGATCGGCGATGACCACCATGGCGGTGGGCTTGGTCGGGCGGTAGGCGACCACGTTTGCGGGGTGCTCAAGAAGGACCGACACCAGGCCTCCTGCGGGGAGTGGCGGACGGAACCCCGAGGGGGCGGTCGGAGTGTTCCGCGTTCGGAAAGGGTCACAGTCTGCTTCGGCAGCTACCGTGCCCGGCTTTAGCGAAAGATCACGATCTAGTGAGTAACAATACGGACAAATCGCGCATATGACTGATGCGACATGCCTGGAATTCGTACAAAATCGATCAGATCCGTGACAGATCGATCGACTTTGAACAGGTAATTGACGCAGAGCGGGGCCGAAGTCACACTCCGTCAGTCCTGGGGGTGGCGTCGGGGCAGGCGGTGCCCTCCGGCTCGGACGCCACCCTTCAGTGCGACCGGGGGCGTCGCCGGGCGGGCATCGGGACCACTCCACCGAGTGACGTGACCTCGGCCGGCGGCGGGGACGGGTTGGCCGGCGGCAGCCCGGCGCTGATGCAGAGCAGGTCGCCCCAGGCCGCCAGGTGCCGCTCGAACCGGCCGTCGGCCGGCGTCCAGGAGGCCCGGATCTCGATCTCGGTCGCGGCGGGGCGGTCCGCCAGGCCGCCGAAGTACTGCGAGGCGCAGCGGGTCACCGTGCCGGACGGCTCCGCGTACCCGGCGCCGTGCGCCTGCAGCGCGTCCAGCAGCCAGGCCCAGCCGACCTCGGAGAGCATCGGGTCGCCGGCCATCTCCGGCTCCAGCTCCGCCCGGGTCATCGTGACCACCCGGAACTCCCCGTTCCAGGCCTCCTGCCCGGCCGGGTCGTACAGCAGGACCAGCCGGCCGTCGGCCAGCTCCTCGTCGTCCACCTCCACGGTGGCGGTCAGCGCGAAGGCGTACGGGGCCAGCCGGCGCGGGGCCGGTGCGGGGGAGAGCTGGAGCTCCGGCCGCAGCCGCGCCCCGTCGAGGGCCTCCACGGCGGCCCGGAACTCGCTCGGCGCCCCCTCCCGACCCGTTCCGCCACCTGTTCCGCCACCCTGTGCGGGGTGCCCGCCGACCGCTGCCATGCCCCGAAGACTAGGTCGAAGACCCGGGTTATCGCCGCAACTTCCGTCCGAGCGGCGTGCCGGAACGGCAAACCGGCCAGATCTTGGAGGAACCGACGAGACCGCCCGGGAAGTGCGCCCCCGGGCGCATGCGAAGATTTGACCCGTGAGCGAGACTACGGCAGACCCGACGGCGGCCACCCTCGACGGCCGAAGCACCCCCGCGCGCCGCGGCGCCGCGCACGACTCCGCGTTCCTGCGCGCCTGCCGGCACGAGCCGGTGCCGCACACGCCGGTGTGGTTCATGCGCCAGGCGGGCCGCTCGCTGCCCGAGTACCTGAAGGTCCGCGAGGGCATCCCCATGCTGGAGTCCTGCATGCGGCCCGAGCTGGTCAAGGAGATCACCCTCCAGCCGGTGCGCCGGCACAAGGTGGACGCGGCGATCTTCTTCAGCGACATCGTGGTGCCGCTCAAGGCCGTCGGCGTCGACGTGGACATCAAGCCCGGCATCGGCCCGGTCATCGCCGACCCGATCCGCACCTTCGAGGACCTCAACCGGCTGCGCCCGTTGGAGCCCGACGACGTCCCCTACGTCACCGAGGCCGTCGGCCTGCTGGTCGACGAGCTCGGCGGGACCCCGCTGATCGGCTTCGCCGGTGCGCCGTACACGCTCGCCAGCTACCTGATCGAGGGCGGTCCCTCCAAGAACCACGAGAACACCAAGGCCATGATGTACGGGCAGCCCGAGCTCTGGGCCGCCCTGCTGGACCGCCTCGCCGACATCACCTCCGCCTTCCTCAAGGTGCAGATCGAGGCCGGCGCCTCCGCGGTCCAGCTGTTCGACTCCTGGGTCGGCGCGCTCGCCCCGGACGACTACCGCCGCTCGGTGATGCCCGCCAGCACCAAGGTCTTCGACGCCGTCGCCCACTACGGCGTGCCGCGGATCCACTTCGGCGTCGGCACCGGCGAGCTGCTCGGGCTGATGGGCCAGGCCGGCGCGGACATCGTCGGCGTCGACTGGCGGGTGCCGCTGAACGTCGCCGCCGAGCGGGTCGGCCCCGGCAAGGGCCTCCAGGGCAACCTCGACCCGGCGGTGCTGTACGCGCCCACCAAGGTCGTCGAGACCAAGGCCCGCGAGGTGCTGCACGCCGCCCAGGCGCTCGGCACCAGCGGCCACATCTTCAACCTCGGCCACGGCGTGATGCCGTCCATGGACCCGGACGCGCTCAGCCGCCTGGTCTCCTTCGTGCACGAGGCCAGCGCGCGCTGACGCGTCGGGCTGCGGCGGCGGGCCGGACCCGGGCCATCCGGTGGTGACCTCGATCCCCGCCCGCCGCAGCAGCGCCGCCGTCACCCCGTCCCCGCGCCGCAGCTCCCCGGTGAACGTCCCGTCGTACACCTGCCCGCAGCCGCACGACGGACTGCGCGCCATCAGCAGCGCCCGCCGCGCGCCTGCCACCTCGGCCGCCGCCGGCGCTGCCCGGGCACCGGACACGGACGACTTCGCCCGCCCGTCGTAGCGGCAGGGGATTCCGGCCAGGCACGCACTCACCACGATCGGTTCCATGGCGCACAGACCAAGCAGCGGCTCTCCGCGCCTCGGGACTCGCTATCTTGGGGGCATGAGTGAGCTGCCGGACTGGATGTACGCGCCCAGAGCCGAGGGCTGGTTCGCCGATGACCTCGACCACCTGCCGCAGGCGCCACGTCACACCGAACTGATCGACGGAGCACTGGTCTTCATGATGTCCCCCCAGCGGTGGTGGCACGGTGATGTCGTCACGGACCTCGTGTACGCCCTGCGGCCCCAGACGCCGGAGGGGTACCGGGTCGGGCGGGAGATGACGATCAAGCTCGACAAACGAAATCGCCCCGAGCCGGATGTGCTCGTCGTCAAGGCCGAATTCGATGCCGATCGCACCCAGTTCGTCCCTGATGAGGTGGCGCTCGTCGTCGAGGTCGTCTCGCCGGAGTCCGCGCACCGCGACCGTACGGTCAAGGTCCGCAAGTACGCAGAGGCCGGTATCCCGCACTACTGGATCGTCGAGGAGGAGGACGGCTTGCCCGTCGTCCACGTCTTCGAGCTGGAGCGGGTGACCTCCTCGTACGTCCCGGCCGGGATCTTCCGGAGCACGCTGGAGCGGCCGGTGCCGTTCCCGATCTCGATCGACCTGGACGGCTTGGTACCGGCGAAGCCCGAGCGTGCAGCGGATTGAGGCTCCGGCGTAAAGACCTGCGAGACTGCGAGCATGTCGGATGCACAGGTCGTCGTCGTCGGTGGTGGGATCGCGGGGCTGGCTGCGGCCGCCTTCCTGAGCGGGGCGGCCGGGGGGCCGGCGCGGGCGCGGGTGACGTTGCTCGAGGCGTCGGGGCGGGTCGGCGGGAAGCTGTGGGGCGGCGAGGTTGGCGGGGTCCGGGTGGACCTCGGGGCCGAGTCGGTGCTGGCGCGGCGGCCGGAGGCGGTCGAGCTGGCCCGGGCCGTCGGGCTGGGGGAACAGCTGGAGCCGCCGACCGGCGCGAAGGCGGCGATCTGGACCAGGGGCGCGCTGCGACCGCTGCCGGGCGGGCAGGTGATGGGCGTCCCGGGCGACCTGGAGGCGCTGGCCGCCTCCGGGGTGCTCAGCGCCGAGGGGCTGGAGCGGGCCCGGCACGAGCGGGCCGGCGAGGTCGGGGAGGACGTCGCGATCGGCCGCTACGTCGCCGACCGGCTGGGCCAGGAGGTGGTGGACCGGCTGGTGGAGCCGCTGCTGGGCGGCGTCTACGCCGGTCGCGCCGAGGAGATCTCGCTGCGCGCCGCCGTGCCGCAGCTGCTGCCGATCGCCCAGGGCGGCGGCTCGCTGGTCGAGGGGGTGCACGCGCTGGCGTCCCGGCCGCAGGTGGTCGGCACCCCGGTGTTCCAGGGCCTGCGCGGCGGCCTCGGCACCCTGCCGGAGGCGGTGGCCGCGGCCTGTGTGCGGGCGGGCGTGGACCTGCGTACCGACACCCCGGTGGAGGAGCTGCGCCGCACCCCCGAGGGCTGGCGGGTGGTGGCCGGCGGCAAGGTGCTGACCGCCGACGCCGTGGTGCTGGCCGTCCCGGCGCCGGCCGCGGCCCGGCTGCTGCGGGCGGACGCCCCGACGGCGGCCGCCGAGCTGGACACCGTCGAGTACGCGGGCATGGCCCTGGTGACGCTGGCGTTCCGCCGCGCCGACCTGCCCGGGCCGCCGGCCGGCAGCGGCTTCCTGGTGCCGCCGGTGGACGGCCGCCGGATCAAGGCCTCGACCTTCTCCTCCAACAAGTGGGGCTGGCTGGACCGTTCCGCCCCGGACGCCTTCCTGCTGCGCACCTCGCTGGGCCGCCACCGCGAGGACCAGGTGCTGGAGCTGCCGGACGAGGAGCTGGTGGCCCGCTCGCTGGCGGACCTGGAGGAGGCGGTCGGCCTGACCGCCCGGCCGTACGACACCTTCGTGTCGCGCTTCACGGCGGGCCTGCCGCAGTACCCGGTGGGCCACCCGGACCGGGTGGCCCGGGTGCGGGCGGCGGTGCGGGCGGTGGGCGGCCTGGCGCTGTGCGGCGCCGCGTACGACGGGGTGGGGATCCCGGCCTGCATCGCTTCGGCGGCCGCCGCGGTGGCGGCCGTCGGCGAGCACATCGACAGACCGTCGACCCCGGCGACCGGGGACGGTTCCACGGAGAGGACAATGGGCGCATGACTGAGAGCGTTGAGCGGGAGCCCGAGCAGCGGCCCGAGAAGAAGAAGGCACGCGACCTGAACCAGGTCATCCGCTACACCATGTGGTCGGTGTTCAAGCTCAAGGGCGCCCTGCCCGAGGACCGCACCGCCCTCGCCGCCGAGGTGGACGAGCTGTTCGCGCAGCTGGACGCCAAGGACGTGACGATCCGGGGCACCTACGACGTGTCCGGGCTGCGCGCGGACGCCGACCTGATGATCTGGTGGCACGCCGAGGACTCGGACGACCTCCAGGAGGCGTACAACCGCTTCCGCCGTACCGGCCTGGGCCGCCAGCTGGAGCCGGTCTGGTCCAACATGGCGCTGCACCGCCCGGCCGAGTTCAACAAGTCGCACATCCCGGCCTTCCTCGCCGACGAGCGCCCGCGCGACTACGTCTGCGTGTACCCCTTCGTCCGCTCCTACGAGTGGTACCTGCTGCCGGACGCCGAGCGGCGCGCGATGCTCGCCGAGCACGGCCAGATGGCCCGCGGCTACCCGGACGTGCGGGCCAACACGGTGGCCTCGTTCGCGCTCGGCGACTACGAGTGGCTGCTCGCCTTCGAGGCGGACGAGCTGCACCGGATCGTCGACCTGATGCGCGACCTGCGCCCCTCCCGGGCCCGGCTGCACGTCCGCGAGGAGGTGCCGTTCTTCACCGGCCGCCGCAAGCCGGTGAGCGAGCTGCTGAACGGCCTGGTCTGACCCGCGTTGCACCGGAGGCCGGCTCCCCCCGCTCGGGCGGGGAGCCGGCCTCCGGCGTTCGTGCGGTTCGGCCGCGGTTCAGCCGCGGTGCGGGCGCAGGGCGGCGCGCAGGCGGGCGTCGGGGAGCACGGCGGGGCCGTTCATCGCGACGGCGGTGAGCAGTTCGCGCTCCTCGTCGTCGGCGAGGCCGTGCTGGCGGGCCGGGCGGACCTCGCGCAGCACCTCCTGGCCGGTCGGGGAGGCCCAGCGGGTGTACGGGTAGACGTCGACCCGGGCCATCAGCAGGGTGCCCGCGGTGAGCACCAGCGGCAGCGCGAACCAGGCGAACGGGGCGAGGGTGTCACCGCCGGTGAAGCCGCTGAGCGAGACCGCGGCGGCCAGCAGCACCACCGTCAGCAGCATCGCGTGCCGGACCTGGCGCACCGCCACCACGGTGTTGCGCTGGACCAGGGCCGGGGTGGCCAGGCCGGCCAGCGCCAGCCGGGCGCCGATCTCCAGCACGGTGGGGTGCTCGCCCATCGCCCGGCGCAGCTCGTCGGTACGGCACTGGCCCTCGGGGCCGACGGTGGCGATCACCGCCCGTTCCAGCCGGCTGCGGCCCCTGGGGTCGACCACGGTGGTCCAGCCGGTGTGGGCGAGGTGCAGGCGGCCGCGGCCGGCCATCAGGACGAGGGCGAGTTCGACCACCCGGTCCGGGCCGCCGGCCAGGTAGGCCGTCTCGTACAGTCCGATGCCGACGGCCTCCGGCGGGCGCAGCCCGTCCTGGTCGGCGAGGGCATCGGCGGTGGCGGTCATCCGCACCAGCCGGAGGCAGGACAGCACCGCCGCGACACAGGCCGGTATCAGGAACAGCAACCACATGGGCTTGTTCTATGCCTGGCGCCCCGGCGCGGGGAACGGCTTCCCGGGGCGCGATACCGAACTGTGACGTCAGGAGCCGCCGCAGCTGCTCCCGCAGCTCGACCCGCAGCTGGAGGAGGAACCGCAGCTGGAGTGCGAGGAGCCGCAGCTGCTGGAGTGCGAGGAACCGCACGAGGAGTGGTGCGAGGAGCCGCAGGAGTGGTGGTGGGTGGAGCCGGAGCCGGCGGAGCCGCACGAGGCGGTGGCGGCGGCGCCGCAGGAGGAACCGCTCCACGAGGAGTCGCTCGACGAGGAGTTGCCGGCCGAGGACCCGCTCGACGAGGACGACGAGGAGAAGAAGGACGAGGACGCCTGGGCCTGTCGCAGCGCCTCGTCCTCGGCCGCCGCGGCCAGCATCGCGGCCTCCAGCTCCTGGTTGTCCAGCGCGGCCGCGGCCAGGCCGCCGAGGGCGACCGCGCCCAGCATCGCGCCGCCCGTCAGCCGGGGGGAGACGCCGGAGCCGGGCGTCCACGGGGTGCCGCCCCGCATCAGCGCGAGCTGGCGGTGCCCGGCCGGGGTGACCCGGCCGTCGGCCGGGCGGGTGGCGAGCAGGGTGACGGCGCCGAGGAACAGCAGCAGGCCCGGGTACCAGAGGTTGGGGCGGTCGTAGAGGGCGGCGCCGTCGTCCAGCAGCAGGGCGAGCCCGGCGAAGACCACGACGTCGAGCATCGCCAGCCAGAGCAGCCGCCGTGCCATGCGAGCCCGGTGCAGCCGTTCCGGACGGCGCATCAGGCCGCGGTCGGCGAGCCGGTCGCCGATCTCCTGGACGGCGGCGGAGCGCGTCACCGTGCGGCGCAGCGCACCGAGTTCCCGGCTGCCGGTCGGGCCGACCGCGTCGTGCACGGCCTGGTCGACCGCGTCGTACGGCCGGGCGCCGGTGAGGGTGACCAGTCCGGCGCGGTTGATCACGACCTGCTCGCCGAGGTGCATCCGGATCAGCGCGGTGTCGAAGACCCGGCCCGGGCCGCCGGCCAGGAAGGCGGTGTCCAGCAGCGGCAGGCCGCGGCCGGGCAGGCCCTGCGGGCGGGGCACGTGGGTGACCCGCTGCCGGGCCTGGGAGGCGTACAGCGCGGCCGCGACCAGCAGGAGGGCCGGGATCAGGAAGTAGCTGTTGTGCCACATGGGCGGTTCCCCCGAGTGAGACGTCGGATCAGTGGCCGCGCAGGGCCCGGCGCAGCCTGGCGAGTGGGCCGGGCGGCGGCTCGGGCGCCGGGTGGAGCCACTGCTCCAGGGCGCGGCGGTGGTCGGCGGCGGACGGGCCGCCGTCGGTGAGCACCCACGCGGCGAAGGCCCGGGCGTCGGCGTGGTAGCCGCCGGTCTGCGGGTGGGTGCGGGCGTAGGCGAGGAAGAGCGGCCCGTACTGCGCCCCGAGCAGGCGGGGCAGGTCGGGAGCGACCTTCGCGGTGGTGTCGCGCCGCTTGGCGGCGAGGCCGGTGGACTGGGCGCGGACCTGGTCCGGGTCGAAGCCGGGCGGGACGGGCCCGCCGGCCACCAGGGCGGCCAGCAGTTCCGTCTGGCGCCGGGCCAGGCGCTCCCGGGCGCTGCCGGTGGCGCACTCGGTGCGGTCACCGGTCGCGTCCTCGGCGCCTGCGGGCCGGGTCGGCTCGACGCGGTCCAGGTCGGGCGTCATCGGGTGCTCCCCTCCAGCACCCGACGGATGGCGTCCAGTTCACCGGCCAGTTCGGAGGGCGGCGGGAAGTCGGCGTCCCGTTCCAGCAGGACGCCGGGCGGTTCGACCCGCGCGCAGAGTTCGGCCAGGACCTCCAGCACCGGTTCGGTGACGGGGTGGGCGTGGGTGTCGTGCCACACGCCGTCGACCAGGGTGCCGCCGGCGACGTGCACGTAGGCGAGCGCCTCCAGCGGCAGGCGGTCGAGCTCGGCGGCCGGGTCGGTGCCGAGGTTGACCCGGTTGGTGTGCAGGTTGGCCACGTCGATCAGCAGTCGGACGCCGGTCCGCTCGACGAGTTCGGCGAGGAACTCGCCCTCGGTGAACTCGTCGTCGGGCCAGGCGAGTTGGGCGGCGATGTTCTCCAGGGCGAGCGGCACCGGGAGCTGGTCCTGGGCGATCCGGACGTTCTCGGCGATCACCCGCAGCGAGTCCCGGGTACGCGGGACGGGCAGCAGGTGGCCGGCCTCCAGGCCGTCGGCCCGGACGAAGGCCAGGTGCTCGGTGACCAGCGGGGAGCCGAGCGCGAGCGCCGTTCCGGCGAGCCTGTCGAGCCGGCCCCGGTCCGGCCGGTCGGCGCCGCCGAGGCCGAGGCCGACGCCGTGCGGGACGACGGTGACGCCGCGTTCGCGCAGGACGGTGAGCGAGGTGGGCAGGTGGTCGGCGCAGACGTTCTCGGCGACCACCTCGACCCAGTCCAGGCCGGGCTGGCGCTCGACCACGGTGTCGATCTCGCTGCGCCAGCCGAGGCCGACGCCGAGCCGGGGCGAGGCGGTGTCCGTAGCAGTGGTGTCCGTAGCGGCGGTGTCCACCGTGGCGGCGGCGGAGCCGGGCAGGTCCAGGGCAGGGGAGGTCATCGGTTCGCCCCCTTCGGAGGGCCGGGTGGGGAGGCCGTCGGACGGTGCGGGCGTCGTCGCCAGGACCGCGTGGCCGTGTTGCTGAGGATGTCCCCGGGCGGGGTGGCTGCCAAGCCTCACCCGGTCTTCTCAGAGCATTATTTGAGCTTGCCGTCCCGGCGATCGAGGACTCCGGCCCCCGCCCGGGGCGACTCCACAGGCGGGCGGCCCGTCGGCGGGAAATTCGGAGGCGGCCGAGGGCGGGCGCGGATAGCGTGCGAATCCATGACTGATACCGAACTGACGATCCGAGACTTCCGCCCCGCCGACGCCGAGGCGGTGGCGGCCGCCCACCGGGCCGGCCGCGAGCACCTGGTGATGAGCGCCGAGGCGCTGCTCTGGATGAACGCCCGGACCAATCCCGAGGAGCACTTCCGCACCTTCGTCGCCGAGTTGGACGGCCGGGTGGTCGGCGCGGTGCGCTGCGGACTGGTGCTCGGGACGACGACCACCGGCGTCGGCTACGCCAACGGCAGCGTGCTGCCGGAGTTCCGGCGGCGCGGCGCGGCCACCGCCTTGCTGGCCGCGGCCGAGCGGCACCTGACCGCCCACGGGGTGGCCGAACTGCACACCTGGCTGGACGACGAGCCCGCCGCCCTGGCCTTCGGCACCGCCCGGGGCTACCAGCTGGGGCGCGAAGCCCACTTCGGCGGGCGGGACCTGACCCTCCCGCTGCCGCCGGCGCCGGCGCGCCCGGCCGGCGTCGAGCTGCGCCCGGCCACCGACTGGGCGGACGATCCGCGCCCGCTGTTCCTGGTGGAGGCGGACGCGATCCGGGACGAGCCCGGCGAGGTGGTGATGGACGCCCTGGACTACGAGGAGTGGCTGCGGGGCGACTGGGCCCGGCCGGACCTCGACCTCGGGCTGACGGTGGTCGCCGTGGTGGACGGCGAGCCGGCGGCCCTCACCTTGGCGCAGACCGACGGGGTGGACCGCTACTGGTCCGGGTTCACCGCCTGCCGCCGGGAGTTCCGCGGCCGCGGGCTGGCCAAGCTGGCCAAGCTGGAGTCGCTGCGGCGCGCGGCCGCGGCGGGCCACCGCCGCGCGTACACCAGCAACGACGCCACCAACGCGCCGATGCTGGCGATCAACGCCTGGCTGGGGTACGAGCGCTGCGCGGGGGAGCGCAGGGGGATCAAGCGCCTGGGGTGACGGGGGGCGCGCGGGCCCGAGCCCCCGATTTGCCGCGAAGGGGGGTATTTCCGGCCACGGACGGGGACATGACCAGGGCGCACAGTTCGTGGTCGAGTCTTCCCCCGGGGGATCATATGGAGATCCTGCTCCAGGTGCTGATCGCATCGGTTCCGGCCGTGATCGGTTTCCTCGCGGCCCGTTCCCTCGCCCGCACCATGCTGTTCCTCCGCTACGGCTTCCTGCGGGCGCTGCTGGCGCCGTACGGGCGGGTGCAGATCGTCATCCCGAGCCTGGAGGTGGCGGAGTTCGCCTTCACCTCGGACGGCTGCCAACTGACCAGCCGCGGGCCGAAGAACGTGCTGTTCGTGCCGATGGCCGAGGCCAGGGCGATAGCGGAGCTGACCGACCTGCTGCGGAAGGTCAACCGCAAGGCGACGATCGAGCTGGTGGTGGCGGGGGCGCAGGACCCGCGGATGCCGACCTTCTCGATCGGCGGGCCGGGCGTCAACTCCTACTCCGGCGGCGTGCTGGACGCGGTGTTCCCGGACTTCGCGGTCGAGTACCCGGACGAGGCCCGCGCCCGCTGGGGCGGGATGACCTTCGAGGCGCTGTACAACCCGGCCGGGGAGCTGATCCGCGACCACGGCTTCATCTTCGTCACCCGTACGCCCCGGCACGCGCCCTGCGTCGTGCTCTGCGGGGTGTTCGCCTTCGGTTCGGCGATGGCGGTGGAGGCCCTGACCTCGGCGAACCGGAGTTCCCCGCTGGCGGCGCTGTTCCGCTCGGGGGAGAAAGGATTCGTCGCGGTGGAGGGGCGGGTGATCGGGCTGGACACGGTGGACGTCACGGTCGAGGTCTGCCGGGTGCTGCCCGCCCAGCGGTCCGACGTCCCGTCGGGGTTCCGGGGTGAGGTGTCCACGAGTCGTCCCGAGCCGTGAGACGATTGGTCTCGACCACGTGGTGCGAATCCGGACAGTGCGGGAGGGAACGGGGCACTAACTCCAGCTAGTCGTACAGCTTTTGCCCCATCCCTGACACAACATGGGCATAATCGCGCGCATGACGATCAACCGTGCGAACGTGAGCGCGATTGCCGAGGACCTGTACGTGTGGCTCCCCCCGAAGCGGGGCTGGGGCCTGGCCAACTGCGGCCTGCTGGCCTCCGAGACCACCGCGCTCTGGATCGACACCCCGTACGACCCCTCACTGGCCGGGGAGTTCCTGGCCGCCAGTCGGCGCCTGCTGCCGACCGGGGTCGAGATCGACCGGGTGGTCGTCACCCACGCCAACGGCGACCACCTGTGGGGCGCCGGAGTGCTCCCCGACGCCGAGGTGATAGCCACCCGCGAGGCGCTGGAGCACATCCACTGGGAGCCCACCCCCCAGCAGCAGCACGCCCTGCTCACCAACAGCGACCCGGACTCCCCGCTCGGCGGCTACCTCCGCGAGCACTTCGGGGGCTTCGACTGGTCCACCACCGAGCCGGTGCACCCGGACACCGTCTTCACCGGCGAGCTGGAGCTCAAGGTGGGCCGCTACCCGGTGCGGATCACCAGCCTGCCCGCCGCCCACACCGGCGGCGACCTGATGGTCCACCTGCCGCACCAGCGCGTCGTGTTCACCGGCGACGTGATCTTCTCCTCGACCCCCGAGCAGCCCGGCGACCACCCCTCGCACTGGGCCGGCCCGCTGGAGAACGTCATCGGCGCCTGCGAACAGGCCCTGGACACCGGCGCGGAGATCTTCGTCCCCGGCCACGGCCCGGTGCTCGACCGCGAGGGCGTCCAGGAGCACATCGGCTACCTGGCGTACGTCCGCGAGCGCGCCCACACCCTGCACGCCGCCGGGATACCCGCGCTGGACGCCGCCCGGCGGGTGATCGCCGAGCAGCGCCACCCCGAACTCGGCCTGCCCGAACGGCTGGTGCTCACCGTCGCGGCCGAGTACCGGCACCTGGACGGCTCCGAGCTGCCCGGCATCCTGGACGCCATGGGCCAGGTCGCCCTGGTGGCCCGCGAACTGGCCGAGGACTCGGCCCGGATCCCGCGTCCGCGCTCCGCCGGGAACTGACCGCGGGGAACTGACCGCCGGGGCACCGGCCGCCGGGTACCGACCGCCGGGACACCGGCCGCAACCCCGGCCGGACCCCGCGCGCGCCCGGCACCCGCACTCCCGCACCCGCACCAGCGCACCCGCGCGCACCCCGCTCCCGAGCTCCGCCCGGAACCGCACCCCGGGCGCAGGCCCGGGCCGAGCAGCAAGGACACCCGAGGACCCCGATGACGCAGATCGCGCTGATCGCGCTGATCGTCCTGGCGCTGGCCGCCACCGCGGCCGCGGTCGTGCTCGCCCGCGGCCGGGCCGCGGCCGTCCGCCGGGCGGTGGCCGCCGAGGCCGCGCTCGGCCAGAGCGCGCAGCAGGCCCGCGCCGCCGAGGCCAAACTCGCCCGCGCGGAACGCCAGCGGGACGAGGCCCAGGAGGCCGTACGGAACGCCGCCGAGCAGACCAGGCGGGCCGAGGAGCACACCCGGGCCGCCGACCAGCGGGGCGCCGCCGCCAACGCCCGGGCCAAGGAGGCGAACGCCGGCATCGGGGAGGCGAACGCCCGCGCCGCGGCCGCCGAGGCCCGGCTGGCCGCCGCGGACCGCGCCGCCGCCGCGCTGCTGGCCGAGATCGGCCACCTCGCCCAGGAACGGGTCGTCGCCACGGCCGTCCGGCTGACCCACACCAACGCCCCGGCGGTCGGCCCGCTGGACCCGCAGGCCGTCGGCCCCGAGGGCGTCCGGGCGCTGCAGTCCGTGCTGGACGCCACCACCGCGGCCCTCGCCGACGAGCGCGAGCGGGTCGACGCCGCCGCCCGGGCCGCCATGCGCGGCGCCACCTCCCGGATCCAGACCCTGCTCTACCAGATCCAGAGCCTGGTCCAGCAGCTCCAGCACGACAACGACGACCCCCGGCTGCTGGAGGTCGACTTCCGCAACGAGGTCGCGCTGCGCCGGATCCAGACCGTCGCCGTGCTCTGCGAGGCCTGGCCGGGCCTGGCCCGGACCGACTCCCCGCTCGCCGAGGTGGTCGTCGGCGCGCTCTCCCGGGTGCCCGGCTACGCCCGGATCAAGGTCGCCAACCACCTGCGCGAGCAGCGGCTGGCCGTGGTCGCCCGGGCCGCCGAGCCGATCGCCATCGCCATCGCCGAACTGCTCGCCAACGCCACCGCCTACTCCCACCCGGAGACCGACGTCCCGGTCACCGTCCAGCAGGGCGGCCGCGGCGCGCTGGTGATCGTCGACGACAGCGGCATCGGCATGGACGAGGACCAGCTGCGCCGGGCCCGCCGACTGCTGGCCGGCCCGGCGGACGTGCTGCTCACCGAGCTGGGCAACCCGCCCAAGACCGGCTTCGCGGTGGTCGGCAAGCTGGCCCGCCAGTACGGCTTCACCTGCCACATCGAGCCCTCGCCGTACGGCGGTATGCGGACCCTCCTGCGCATCCCGGCCGCGCTGGTGACCACGGTGGACGACGAGCAGCCGCTGTCCGTGCTCACCCCGCTGCCGCTGCGGGCCGGCGGCGGCCCGGCGCCGGCGCCCACCGTCGCGGCCGTCCCGCCGATGCGCGACGCCGACGAGCAGGGCCCGCCGGTGCTCGCCGACCGCCACAACCAGCCCGGGCCGCACCCGGCGCCGGCCATCCACGTGGTGCCCGACCCGGAGGCGGGGGCCACCCCCGACGGGGACGGCAGCGGCCTGCCCAGTCGGCGCCGCCGCCGCCCGCGCGGCGGCGAGGAACGGGGGTCGGCGCCCGGGGCACCGGCCGCCGGGGGAGCGTCCGCCGGGGCACCCGCCGCCGGGGCCGCGGGCGGCCCGGGGGAGCAGCCCGCACCGTACGTCCGCACCCCCGAGCGGGCCGCCGCCCACTGGCAGGCCCTGCAGCGCGGCACCGACTCCGGCCGGGCCGCGGCGGCCCAGGCCGCCCCGGGCACCCCCGGCAGCACGGCGACCGGCGACACCCCCAGCACCGACGGGACCGGCAGCACCGGCGACACCCGCAGTACCGGCGAGACCCGCAGCACCGGCGACACCACCGCCGGCCGCGACACCGGTGACCACACCACCGGACCGACCTTAGAAGGAGCCGAGCAGTGAGCAGCTCGCCCAGCCCGACCGCCACCGAAGAGATCTCCTGGGTGCTGAACCCGCTGCTGGAGCTCCCGGGGGTGCTGCACGCGGTGGTCGCCACCGGTGACGGCCTCGTCGAGGCCGCCTCCGACAGCCTCGGCCGGGCCTCCGCCGAGCGGGTCGCCGCGATGACCGCCACCGTGCACGCCGCGGCCCGCGCCTTCACCACCGCCTTCACCGACGTCGAGCGGCCCCGACTGGCCCAGACCGTGGTGGAGTCCGACCTCGGCTACGCCATCGTGGTCCCCGCCGGGGAGAACACCTCGCTCGCCGTGTTCACCGCCCCGGACGCCCAACTCGGCAACGTGGCCTACCAGATGCAGCTCCAGGTCGCCGCCCTCGGCCGGGCCCTGGCCAGCCCGTCCCGGCAGCAGGAGGCCGGCGCGCAGGGCACCCCGACCGGGTCATGAGCGCCGTCCCCCGCAGGCGGATGGTGCCCGCCTACCTGGCCACCGGCGGCCGCAGCCGCCCCGGCACCGACGGCTTCGAGCGGCTGACCGTCCTGTTCGCGGACCGCGCCGAACCGCCCGCCGACCTCGACCCGGAGCACCGCCGGCTCTGGGAACTGCTGCGCCCCGGCGCGCTGACCGTGATGGAGGCCGCCGCGCACCTGCGCCTGCCGGTCAGCGCCACCGTCTTCCTCGCGGCCGACCTGGTCGAGGCGGGCTGCCTGCGCGCCCGCGCGCCGATCCCGCGCGCCCAGCAGACCGACCGCTCCATCGTCGAGAGGCTCCTCGTTGGACTCCGTGCGCTCCGGTGACCCCGGTTCCGGCCCCGGCAAGGTCCCCGGCCCCGGCCAGGTCCCCGGCCCCGGCCCCGGCCAGGTCCCCGGCCCCGGCCCCGGCCAGGTCCCCGGCCCCGGCCTCAGCCAGGTCCCCGGTTCCGACCACGGCCTCCCGGCCGGGCGGTCGAGCCGGGTGGGCTACCTGCCCGACCGGGACCAACTGCTGATGAAACTGGTGGTCGCCGGCCCGTTCGGGGTCGGCAAGACCACGCTCATCCGCACCCTCTCCGAGATCGCCACCCTGCACACCGAGGAGGCGATGACCGAGACCGGCCGGCCGGTGGACGACCTGGCGGGCCTGCCGGAGAAGACCACAACCACGGTCGCGGTGGACTTCGGCCGGCTCACCCTGCCCGGCAACACGGTGCTCTACCTGTTCGGCACCCCCGGCCAGCGCCGCTTCTTCCCGCTCTGGCAGGACATCGCCCGCGGCGCCCTGGGCGCGCTGGTGCTCGCCGACACCCGCCGGCTGGCCGACTCCTTCGAGATCATGGACATGGTCGAGGAGCAGGGCCTGCCGTACGCCGTCGCCGTCAACACCTTCCCGGACTCCCCGGAGCACCCGCCCGAGGTGCTGCGCGCCCACCTGGACCTGCACGCCGCGACCCCGCTGCTGCTGTGCGACGCGCGCGAGCGCGGCAGCAGCCTCGACGCGCTGATCGCCCTGGCCGAGCACGTCCTGGACACCCTGCCCGTCACCGTCACCGATCCCCAGGAACGCCCGTGACCGTCGAGACCCGACCGACCCCGATCTACGGCCCGGTCTTCGCCGCCGACCCCCAGCTGGCGTACGAGCGGCTGCGCCGCCACGGCGCCGTCGCCCCGGTCGAGATCGCCCCCGGTGTCGAGGCCCTGCTGGTCACCGGCTACCAGGCCGCGCTGGACCTGCTGCGCGACACCGACACCTTCTCCAAGGACTCCCGCGCCTGGCAGGCGACCCTCCCGCCGGACTCCCCGTTGCTGCCGGTGCTCGGCTACCGCCCCACCGCGCTGTTCAGCGACGGCGCGACGCACGCCCGCTACCGCGCGGTGATCACCGACGGCCTGGCCCTGCTCGAACCGCACCGGCTGCAGCGCCAGATCGCCGAGGTCGCCCACCGGCTGATCGACCGCTTCGCCGCGGTCGGCAGCGCCGACCTGATCGCCGAGTACGCCCGCCAGCTGCCCGCCTTCGTGCTGACCACCGGGTTCGGCGTGCCGGAGGAGGAGCACACCGAGGTGGTGGCCGCGATCACCGGGCTGATCGAGTCGGGCGCCCGGGCCGGCGCCGCGTACGGCAAGCTCGTCGCGGTGGTCACCGCGATGGTCGCCGAGCGCCGCGAGCGCCCCCGGCACGACCTGGCCTCCTGGTTCGTCACCCACCCGGTCGGACTGGACGACGACGAGGTGATCCGGCAGATCACCCTGACCATGATCGCCGGGCACGAGCCGACCACCAACCTGATCGGCAACGCCCTGCTGCGCCTGCTCACCGACGCCCGCTACGCCGGCTCGCTGTTCGGCGGCGCGATGACCGCCCACCAGGCGATCGACGAGGTGCTGTGGCACGAACCGCCGCTGGCCAACCTCTCGGCCCACTACCCGCGGTACGACATCACCTTCCACGGCCGCGAGATCGCGGCCGGCTCGCTGGTGCTGGTCTCGTACGCGGCCGCCAACTCCCAGGCGGCGCCGGCCACCGACGGCGGCGAGCTGCGCAGCGGCGAGAGCGCCCACCTGGCCTGGGCGGCCGGCCCGCACGCCTGCCCGGCCCGGGACCCGGCCCTGCTGATCGCGATCACCGCCATCGAGCAGCTCACCAGCCGGCTCAGTGACCTCGAACTGGCCACCCCGGCAGGGGAGTTGCTCTGGCGCCCGGGCCCGTTCCACCGCGCCCTGGTACACCTGCCGGTCCGCTTCGCGCCGGTCGCCGGCTAGCCGGGGTCGGACAGCACCGAGGGCCCGGCCGCCGCAGCGGTCCGGGCCCTCGGGGGCGGCGGTCAGCCCTCCTCGGCCGGCCGCAGCGTCAGCGAGACGCTGTTGATGCAGTAGCGCTGGTCCGTCGGCGTGCCGTAGCCCTCGCCCTCGAAGACGTGCCCCAGGTGCCCGCCGCAGCGGGCGCAGCGCACCTCGACCCGGCGCATGCCGAGCGAGGTGTCCTCGATGTACTCGACCCGGTCCCCGGCCAGCGGCGCGTAGTACGAGGGCCAGCCGCAGTGGCTGTCGAACTTGGTCTCGGAGCTGAACAGCTCCGCCCCGCAGGCCCGGCAGGCGTACACGCCGACCGTCTTGGTGTCGGTGTACTCGCCGACGAAGGGCCGCTCGGTGCCCGCCTCGCGGAGCACGTGGTACTCCTCGGGGCTGAGCTGGGCGCGCCACTCGGCCTCGGTCTTCTCGATCTCGTAGCTCATCACGACTCCCGCTCGGCGTACGTCAGACGTTGGAAGCAACGTTCGCGAGGTGCCGGAGAATTTCGGGCCCCAGGTTGGTGACGTCGCCGGCGCCCATGGTGAGCAGCAGGTCGCCCGGGCGGGCCAGGCCGGCCAGCAGGGCGGGGGCGGCGGCGAAGTCGTGCTCGGGGGTGACGTCGGCGCCGGCCCGGCGGGCGGCGTCGAGGATCAGCTCGCTGGTGACCCCGGGGATCGGGTCCTCGCGGGCCGGGTAGATGTCCAGCACCACCGAGGCGTCGGCCAGCGCCAGGGCCTGGCCCATCTCCTCGGCGAGCTGCTGGGTGCGGCTGAACAGGTGCGGCTGGAAGACCACCAGGACGCGGCCCCCGCCCTCCAGGCCCTCCCGGATCGCCTCCAGGTCGGCGGTCATCTCGGTGGGGTGGTGGGCGTAGGAGTCGATCACCTGGACGCCGGCCGCCTCGCCCTTGAGCTGGAGCCGGCGGCGCACGCCGGTGTAGGCGCCGAGCGCCTTGGCCAGGTCGGCGGCCGGGACGCCCAGGGCGACGCCGGCGGCCAGCGCGGCCACCGCGTTGTGGGCGTAGTGCCGGCCGGGCACCGACACGGTGAAGGTCAGCTCCTCGCCGTCCAGCAGGACGGTGACCTCGCTGGTCATGCCGTGGGCGACCACCGAGAGGACGCGCAGGTCGGCGTCCTCGGCGGCGCCGACGGTGACCACGTTGAGGCCCTCGCGGGCGGCCACCCGGGAGGTCAGTTCGCGGGCGCCGTCGTGGTCGGCGGAGACGACCAGGGTGCCGCCGGGGGTGATCCGGCCGACGAAGGTCTCGAAGGACTCGTAGATCTCGTCGATCGAGGCGTAGTTGGCGTGGTGGTCCAGCTCCACGTTGAGCACGATCGCCACCTCGGGCGCGTACTTGTGGAAGCTGCGGTCGCTCTCGTCGGCCTCGGCGACGAAGATCTCGCCGGTGCCGTGCTGGGCGTTGGAGCCGGGCGCGTCCAGGTCGCCGCCGATCGCGTAGGACGGCTCCAGGCCCAGCTCGCCGAGGGCGACGGCGAGCATGCTGGTGGTGGTGGTCTTGCCGTGGGTGCCGGCCACCGCCAGCGCCCGGCGGCCGCCCATCAGCGCGGCCAGCGCGTCGGAGCGGTGCACCACCGGGATGCCGCGCTCGCGGGCGGTGACCAGCTCGGGGTTGTCGGCGCGGATCGCGCTGGAGACCACGATGCTGCTGGCGCCGTCCGGCACGTGCTCGGCGGCGTGGCCGACGTGCACGGTGGCGCCCAGGGCGCGCAGCGCGAGGACGGTCTCGGACTCCTTGGAGTCACTGCCGGAGACGCTGGCACCGCGCACCGCGAGGATCTTCGCCAGGCCGGACATCCCGGCGCCGCCGATGCCGATGAAGTGCGGGGCGTGCAGGTCGTGCGCGGCGTCGTTCAAGGCGTGGCTCCGTACGGGCGGGATCTGGTGGGCAGGCGGACGGGATGCGAATCGTCCTCGCGGGCGGACCGCAAGGACGATTCTGCACCACCGGCGGGCGGAGTCAGGAGTCGCTGGCGAAGAGCCTGAGCACCGGCACCCCCACCTTGTGGCGGGCCTGGGAGGCCCAGTCGCGGTGGAAGAGCTCCTCGACGAAGTGCGGCGAGGTGAGCACCACCACCTCGTCCGCCCGGTGTTCCCCGACCGCCGCGCGCAGCCGGTCCAGCGGCTTCTCCTCGACCAGTTCGCCGATCGCCTCCGCCCCGGCCGCGCGCAGGTGGCGCAGGCTGTGCTCCAGCGATTCGCCGGCCACCGTGGGGGCGTTCTCGGACTCGTCGTGCTCGTGCACCACCTTGTCGAGGTGGCCGAGGGCGACGTCGTCGAGCGCCCGCAGCAGTTCGTCCTGCTTGCCGCGCGGCTGCATCAGGACGACGAAGGACACCTTCTCGTCGCTGTGGAGCGTGGTGACGAGCTCCACGTCCGCGTCCGAGAGCGCCTTTTCGATCATCAGTACCGTCTTGAACACGTGAGTCCCTTCCAGTGGCCGGCCCCCGGGCCCCGGCATCGCATAACGGGATCACGATCGGGGGGTCACGGGGTCATCCGAACCCAGGTGACGCAGGTAGCGAGTGAAGAGGAATCCTTTCTGCTCGATCAATGAGACCAGCCGCATCCGCTGCACGTCCGGCATTTCCGCATCGCGGACGATGCGCGGCGCGTCGCCGCCGGTGACCAGCGGGGCCAGCGACAGGCACAGCTCGTCCAGCAGGCCCGCCGCCGCCAGCTGCCCCAGCAACCGCGGGCCGCCCTCGGTCAGCAGCCGGGTCCAGCCCCGCTCCACCAGGGCCGCCACGCCCGCCCGCAGGTCCACCGAGCCGCGCCCGGCGAGCACCAGGTCGGCCACCTCGGCGACCGCCCGGCGGCGCTCCTGCGGGGCGTCCTCGACGGTGATCACCACCGTCCTGACCAGCGGTTCCGTGAACAGCGGCGCGGCCAGGTCGAGGTCCAGCGAGCGGCTCACGATCGCGATCGCCGGGGCCGGGGACTGCCCCGCCGCGGCCCGCGCGGCCGCGAACTCCGCCCGGGCCCGGGCCGGCCGGTAGCCCTCCGCCCGGACCGTCTCGGCGCCCACCAGCACCACGTCGGACAGGGCCCGCAGCACGCCGAAGATCCGCTTGTCGGCGTCCCCGGACAGGCCCTCGGACAGGCCGTCGAGCCGCGCACCGCCGTCCAGCCCCGCCACCATGTTGGCCCGCAGCCACGGGCGCCCCCGATTCACCTGGTCGGGGTACGCGTAGACGGCGGCGAGCGATTCCAGGTCGGACGGATCGGCGACCCGAGCGCCCAGCGGGCTGATCAACTGTTGCATGTCCCCAGTCTTCCACCGCGGGGCCGGCCGGGGCCGGGTGCTGCGGGGAGCGGCCGGGAGCGGCCGGCGCGGGCCGGCCGGAACGGGCCGGGAGCGGGTTCGGAGGGCGCGGGCACCAGGCGTACCCTCTACTAACGTGCCCGCAGCCTCCCACCCCGCCCCCGCGACCGAGTCGATAGCCGCCGAGAGCCCGGCCGGCGCCCCGATCGCACTCACCGAACGCCGCCCCGTCGTGCCCGCCGAGCGGCTGGTCGCCGAGATGGTCCCGCCGCCCCGGTTCGCCGCGGTGAGCTTCGGGACGTACCTCCCGGACCCGAGCCAGCCCAGCCAGTACGAGGCCGTCCAGGTCCTGGAGCAGTTCGCGGGCACCCTCGGGGGAGGAAACGGTTCCGCGCCCAAGCGCAGCTGGTTCCGCCGCTCCGCCCCCGCGCCCACCGGCCCGGCCGGGGTCTACCTCGACGGTGGCTACGGCGTCGGCAAGACCCACCTGCTCGCCTCGCTCTGGCACGCCGCCCCCGGCCCCAAGGCCTTCGGCACCTTCGTCGAGCTGACCCACCTGGTCGGCGCGCTCGGCTTCCAGCAGGCCGTCCGGACCCTCTCCGGGCACACCCTGCTCTGCATCGACGAGTTCGAACTGGACGACCCGGGCGACACCGTGCTGGTCTCCACCCTGCTCGGCCGGCTGGTCGAGAACGGCGTCAAGCTGTGCGCCACCTCGAACACCCTGCCGGAGAAGCTCGGCGAGGGCCGCTTCGCCGCCGCCGACTTCCTGCGCGAGATCCAGGGCCTGTCCGCCCACTTCCGCCCGATGCGGATCGACGGCCAGGACTACCGCCACCGCGGCCTGCCCGACGCCCCGCCGCCGTACCCCGACGACACCGTCGAGGCCGTCGCCGCCCGCACCCCCGGCGCCTCGCTGGACGACTTCGACGCCCTGCTCGCCCACCTCTCCGCCGTCCACCCCAGCCGCTACGGCGCGCTGCTGGACGACGTCAGCGCGGTCTGCCTGCGGGGCGTGCGCCAGGTCGACGACCAGTCCACCGCGCTGCGCCTGGTCGTCCTCGCCGACCGGATGTACGACCGCGAGCTGCCCATCACCGCCTCCGGCCTGCCCTTCGACCAGGTCTTCCCGGAGGACATGCTGCGCGGCGGCTACCGCAAGAAGTACCTGCGCGCCATCTCCCGCCTGGTCGCCCTGGCCCGCGACAGCGCCAAGTAGCGGTGAACCTCTTCACGGGCGGCGGCCACGAACTGGACCTGCGCAACGGCGCCACCGAGGTGCTGGTCGAGGTCCTGATGCTCGCGGTCACCGCTCTGGCCCGGGAGGACTGGCACCACGCCTTCGCCGCCGAGCTCGTCCGCCAGGACCAGAACCTGATGGGCCGCGGCATGGTCGGCCTCGACCTGGACGAGCTGTACTGGGGCGCCGACCCCGACCGCAACCGGGCCTTCGCGCTCGCCGTCGTCGATCTGGCGCTCACCCGCCATCGCTGGGACGAACTGGGCTACGACCCCCCGTACGCCGAGGGCTACCTGCGCGCCTTCCGCCGAATGCTCGAACACACCCGCCCCCGCCCGGCGCCTCCCACCGAGTTCATGGCCGCCACCTGCCGCCGCCACCGCGTCCTGACCCCCCTGCCCTGGTATCCGGCCTGCGTCTTCTGCGGACGGGACTGATTTGTCACTGGTGGGTCGTACGGTGGAGGCGTGCGTCCCATCACGAGTATTGAGCGGTCCGTGGCGCCCTTCGAGGTCGTCAGCCCCTACCAACCCAACGGTGACCAGCCGGCGGCGATCGCCGAACTGGAACGGCGGATCAGGGCGGGGGAGAAGGACGTCGTGCTGCTCGGTGCCACCGGTACCGGCAAGTCGGCCACCACGGCCTGGATGATCGAGAAGCTGCAGCGCCCCACCCTGGTGATGGCGCCGAACAAGACGCTGGCCGCGCAGCTGGCGAACGAGTTCCGCGAGCTGCTGCCGAACAACGCGGTCGAGTACTTCGTCTCGTACTACGACTACTACCAGCCGGAGGCGTACGTCCCGCAGACGGACACCTACATCGAGAAGGACTCCTCGATCAACGAGGAGGTCGAGCGGCTGCGCCACTCGGCCACCAACTCGCTGCTCACCCGCCGTGACGTGATCGTGGTCGCTTCCGTCTCCTGCATCTACGGCCTCGGCACCCCGCAGGAGTACGTGGACCGGATGGTCCCGCTCAAGGTCGGCCAGGAGATCGACCGCGACGTTCTGCTGCGCCGCTTCGTCGACATCCAGTACGCCCGCAACGACGTGGCCTTCACCCGCGGCACCTTCCGGGTCCGCGGCGACACCATCGAGATCTTCCCGGTCTACGAGGAGCTCGCCGTCCGGATCGAGATGTTCGGCGACGAGATCGAGTCGCTCTACACCCTGCACCCGCTCACCGGCGAGATCATCAGCCAGGACGAGCAGATCTACGTCTTCCCCGCCTCGCACTACGTGGCCGGCCCCGAGCGCATGGAGCGGGCGATCACCGGCATCGAGCAGGAGCTGGAGCAGACGCTCGGGAGGCTGGAGAAGCAGGGCAAGCTGCTGGAGGCCCAGCGGCTGCGCATGCGCACCACCTACGACATCGAGATGCTGCGCCAGATCGGCACCTGCTCGGGCGTCGAGAACTACTCGATGCACTTCGACGGCCGCGAGCCCGGCTCCCCGCCGAACACCCTGCTGGACTACTTCCCGGAGGACTTCCTCCTGGTCATCGACGAGTCGCACGTCACCGTCCCGCAGATCGGCGCGATGTACGAGGGCGACGCCTCGCGCAAGCGCACGCTGGTCGAGCACGGGTTCCGGCTGCCCTCGGCGATGGACAACCGCCCGCTCAAGTGGGAGGAGTTCCTGGGGCGGATCGGGCAGACGGTGTACCTGTCGGCGACGCCCGGCGCGTACGAGCTGTCGCGCGGCGACGGCCAGGTCGAGCAGATCATCCGCCCGACCGGGCTGATCGACCCCGAGGTGATCGTCAAGCCGACCGAGGGCCAGATCGACGACCTGGTGCACGAGGTCCGCAAGCGGGTCGAGCGGGACGAGCGCGTCCTGGTCACCACGCTGACCAAGAAGATGGCCGAGGACCTCACCGACTACATGCTGGGCCTGGACATCCGGGTCCGGTACCTGCACAGCGACGTGGACACCCTGCGCCGGGTGGAGCTGCTGCGCGAGCTGCGGGCGGGCAAGTACGACGTGCTGGTCGGCATCAACCTGCTGCGGGAGGGCCTGGACCTGCCCGAGGTGTCGCTGGTGGCGATCCTGGACGCGGACAAGGAGGGCTTCCTGCGCTCCGGCACCTCGCTCATCCAGACGATCGGCCGCGCGGCCCGCAACGTCTCCGGCCAGGTGCACATGTACGCGGACCGGATCACCCCGTCGATGGAGAAGGCGATCGACGAGACCAACCGGCGCCGGGCCGTGCAGCAGTCCTACAACAAGGAGCACGGGATCGACCCGCAGCCGCTGCGGAAGAAGATCGGCGACATCCTGGACACCCTCGCCCGGGAGGACGTGGACACCGACGAGCTGCTCTCCAGCGGCTACCGGGGCCAGGGCAAGGGCAAGGCCCCGGTGCCGGCGCTGGGCGCGGGGCGCAAGCCGGCCAAGTCGCTGCCGGCCGCCGAGCTGGCGGAGCTGATCCAGGAGATGACGGACCGGATGCACACGGCCGCCGCGGACCTCCAGTTCGAGGTCGCGGCGCGGCTGCGCGACGAGGTCAAGGAGTTGAAGAAGGAGCTGCGGCAGATGCGCGAGGCGGGCGTGGCCTGAGGCCCGCCGTACGGGGCTTGGCCGGTTCGGCACCGGTCAAGCCCCGCGGTGTCTCATCCTTGCCACAAACCGGGTAACCCGGAGGAGTCGCGGGTGCCGCAGGCCCTAGGCTGGCCTGCGGCATCGCGCCCTCGGGACGGGGTCGCGGGCCGGAAGCAGAGGGGGCCTCAGCCGGGGGACGGCGACGGGGTGTTCCACCGGGGAGCCGTGCGGCAGCGACCGCGCGGCCGGCAGAGAGGACAACGTCGTGTCGGTGAACCTTGCCAAGGGGCAGCGGGTCAGCCTCCAGAAGGGGGCGGGCGCGGCCCTGACCGTGGTGCGGATGGGGCTGGGCTGGCAGGCCGCGCCCAAGCGGGGCCTGTTCGGCAGCCGGACCAGGAAGATCGACCTGGACGCCTCCGCCCTGCTGTACGCCGAGCGGACCCCGTCCGACGTGGTGTTCTTCCAGCACCTGGAGTCCACCGACGGCTCGGTGCGGCACACCGGGGACAACCTGGAGGGCGGCTCCGGGGACGAGGACGACGAGGCGATCCTGGTCGACCTGCTGCACGTGCCGCCGCACATCACCCAGGTGGTGTTCACGGTCAGCTCGTACACCGGGCAGACCTTCGCCGAGGTGAGCCAGGCGCACTGCCGACTGGTGGACGAGGCGACCGGGGTGGAGCTGGCCCGGTACGAGTTGGCGGGTGGCGGGCCGCACACCGGGCAGATCATGGCGAAGGTGGTCCGGGACGGCAACGGCGGCTGGGAGATGCAGGCGATCGGCGCCCCGGCGAAGGGGCGGACCTTCCAGGACCTGCTGCCGGCGATCGAGCCGTTCCTCTGACGGTTCTTTACCTTCTTTACCTTTCCTTGCCTCTCCTGTTACTCTCGATGGCAGCGGAGGGGAGTATTCCTCGACAGCCGACCCCGTCATCACGGATGCCCGTCGTGGCACCCCGGGGCGCTGGCCCGAAGGGCGGAAGAGACCTCCGGCAGTGACGATGACTGTCTCGCCTACCTGCCGGAGGAGCAGTAGTGGACGTTTCCATCACCATGTGGGTCACCACGATCGGTGTGCTGATCGCACTGATCGTGGCGGACTTCTTCATCGGGGGGCGCAAGCCGCACGAGGTCTCGATCAAGGAGGCCGGGATCTGGACGGCCGTCTGGGTCGTGCTGGCGCTGCTCTTCGGCGGTTTCCTCTGGTGGCACTCCGGCGCGCAGCCGGCCGGTGAGTTCTTCGCGGGGTACATCACCGAGAAGTCGCTCAGTGTCGACAACCTCTTCGTGTTCATCCTGATCATGGGCAAGTTCGCGGTGCCCCGGATCTACCAGCAGCGTGTGCTGATGTTCGGTGTGATCATCGCGCTGGTGCTGCGGGCGGTGTTCATCGCCGGTGGTGCGGCGCTGGTGACGCAGTTCTCCTGGGTGTTCTTCATCTTCGGCGCCTTCCTGATCTGGACGGCCTGGAAGCTGATCAAGGAGGCCAGGGCCGACGAGGAAGAGGAGGAGTTCGAGGAGAACCGGCTGCTCAAGTCGATCACCCGGCGCTTCCCGGCCACCGACGACTACCGCGGCACCAAGCTGTTCGTCCGGGAGCACGGCCGCCGGCTGATCACCCCGATGCTGATCGTGATGCTGGCGATCGGTACGACGGACGTGCTGTTCGCCCTGGACTCGATCCCGGCCATCTTCGGCCTCACCCAGGACCCGTACGTGGTCTTCACCGCCAACGCCTTCGCCCTGATGGGGCTGCGCCAGCTGTACTTCCTGATCGGTGGCCTGCTCAAGAAGCTGGTCCACCTGAGCTACGGCCTGTCGGTGATCCTCGGCTTCATCGGCGTGAAGCTGGTCCTGCACGCCGCCCACGAGGCCGGTGCGAACGTCCCGGAGATCGGCATCCCGTTCTCCCTGGGCTTCATCGTGGTGGTGCTGGCAGTCACCACGGTGACCAGCCTGATGGCCTCCAAGAAGCAGGAGCAGGCCGAGCGCGAGCCCGAGAAGCTGGACGCCTGACCCGTCGAACGACGCGAAGGGGCCCCGCGACGCGCACTGCGTCGCGGGGCCCCGCCGCGTCCGGGGGAGGGCTACCAGCCGCGCTCGCGCCACTCGTCGAGGTGTGGGCGCTCGGTGCCGAGGGTGGTGTCGTTGCCGTGGCCGGGGTAGACCCAGGCCTCGTCCGGCAGGGCGTCGAAGATCTTCTCGTTGACGTCCCGGAAGAGGGTCTTGAAGGCCTCCGGGTCGCCCCAGGTGTTGCCGACGCCGCCCGGGAAGAGGCAGTCGCCGGTGAAGACGTGCGGGTGGCCCTGGGGGTCGTCGTAGATGAGCACGATCGCGCCGGGGGTGTGCCCGACCAGGTGCCGGACGGTGAGCCCGACCTCGCCGACCCGCAGGGTGTCGCCGTCCGCGAGCCGCAGCTCGGTCGGCACGTCGATGCCCTCGGCGTCGTGCTCCCCGGCGGCGGTGCGGGCCCCGGTGGTGGCGACCACCTCGGCCAGCGCGCCCCAGTGGTCGTGGTGCCGGTGGGTGGTGACCACGGTCGCCAGGTCGTCGCCGACCGTCTCCAGCAGCACCGGCGCGTCGGCGGCCGCGTCGATCAGCAGCTGCTCGTCGGTGGCCCGGCAGCGCAGCAGGTACGCGTTGTTGTCGTACGGGCCCACGGCCACCTTGGTGATGATCAGGTGGGCCAGTTCGCGCACGTCCGGCGGCCCGCCGACCTTGACCGCTCCGTGGTACGTCATCCGTCCGCTCCTCGTCAGGGTCCGACTGAAACAGGGTTCGGGATCATCCTCGCGCCCTCAGCCCAGCGGGGGAAGCTGGGGGAGGGCGGTGTCGGGGGTGCGGGCCAGGTCGGTGCCGGCGGAGCGGCCGGAGAGCCAGGCGAGCAGGGCGCGGACGGGGCCGCGGACGGTGAGGGCGGCCGCTCCGGTGCCGATCAGGCCCTTGTCCCCGGTGTCCTCGGCGACCAGCTCGACGGCGGGCAGGTCGGCCCCGGCCAGCTTGGTGGCGAGCTTGCGGAACTCGGTGACGGCGAAGAGCTCCGGCCACTCGGCGGGGCCGTAGCCGCCGTCCAGGTCGACCAGGTGGTACTCCAGCTCGCCGAGGCGCTTCCAGACCAGGTCGCAGGCCGGGAAGACCGCGCCCGAGCGGTGGCGCACCTCGGCGGCCCAGTCCTCGGAGGCCATCAGCGCGGCGGCCGCGAGGAAGCGCTGGTGGGACTCGCGCAGGTCGGCGAGCTGGGCCTCCAGCGGGCGGCCGGCGCCCTCCTGGATGCCGTCCTCGCGGGCGTGCTCGCTGGCGTACTGCGGGATGTCGGTGCCGGTGCGGGCGCCGGTCAGCAGGTTGACCAGGGAGTCGGCGTTGCGGGAGACGTGGGCGAGCACATGGCCGCGGGTCCAGCCGGGGAGCGCGGAGGGCTCGGCGAGGGCCTCGGGCGCCAGCCCGGCGACGGTCTCCAGCAGTGCCCGGGTGCCGTCCTCCACCAGGGCCAGGTGCTCGGCGGCGATCGCGGCTGCGGACTGCGGGTCGGTCATCGGATCTGCCTTCTGTACGGGGCGGTGCGTTGCCCGGAGGGGGCCTCGCTCGTTGACCAGCCGACGCTACCGCCCGGTCCCCGGCCCTGAGCAGGGGTTTTTCGGTCCGGATACGGACGGCCCGGCGGGCGCTCTCACTCGTTCGGGTGGACTCCGCTGGACGAAGTCGAGATTCGAACGTCTGAGCTATAGGCTGGCTGCCGCATCCTGGAAGAAGAACACCCCACACACCGCAAGCCCTCTCGTCCGGAGAAAGGCGCCAGAAGCAGTGGCCGACCGCCTCATCGTCCGCGGTGCTCGCGAGCACAACCTCAAGAACGTCTCGCTCGACCTGCCCCGCGACTCCCTCATCGTCTTCACGGGCCTCTCCGGCTCCGGCAAGTCCTCGCTCGCCTTCGACACGATCTTCGCCGAGGGCCAGCGCCGCTACGTCGAGTCGCTGTCCTCGTACGCCCGGCAGTTCCTCGGGCAGATGGACAAGCCCGACGTCGACTTCATCGAAGGCCTCTCCCCGGCCGTCTCGATCGACCAGAAGTCGACCAACCGCAACCCCCGCTCGACCGTCGGCACCATCACCGAGGTCTACGACTACCTGCGCCTGCTGTTCGCCCGGATCGGCAAGCCGCACTGCCCGCACTGCGGCCGCCCGATCGCCAAGCAGTCGCCGCAGGCGATCGTCGACAAGGTGCTGGAGCTCACCGAGGGCACCCGGTTCCAGGTGCTCAGCCCGGTGGTGCGCGAGCGCAAGGGCGAGTTCGTCGACCTCTTCGCCGACCTCCAGTCCAAGGGCTACTCGCGCGCCCGGGTCGACGGCGAGACGATCCAGCTCGCCGAGCCGCCGAAGCTCAAGAAACAGGAGAAGCACACCGTCGAGGTGGTCGTCGACCGCCTGACCGTCAAGGAGAGCGCCAAGCGGCGGCTCACCGACTCGGTGGAGACGGCCCTGCGGCTGTCCGGCGGCATGGTCGTGCTCGACTTCGTCGACCTCCCCGAGGGCGACCCGGAGCGCGAGCGGATGTACTCCGAGCACCTCTACTGCCCGTACGACGACGTGTCGTTCGAGGAGCTGGAGCCGCGCTCGTTCTCCTTCAACTCGCCGTTCGGCGCCTGCCCGGACTGCTCGGGCCTGGGCAACCGGATGGAGGTGGACCCGGAGCTGGTCGTGCCGGACGTCGAGCGCTCGCTCGACGAGGGCGCGATCCACCCGTGGTCGGCCGGGCACGCCAAGGAGTACTTCCAGCGCCTGATCGACGCGCTCGGCGAGGAACTCGGCTTCCGCACCGACATCCCCTGGGCCGGGCTGCCCGCCCGCGCCAAGAAGGCGCTGATGTACGGGCACAAGCACCAGGTGCAGGTCCGCTACCGCAACCGCTTCGGCCGCGAGCGCTCGTACAGCACCGGCTTCGAGGGCGCCGTCCCGTTCATCCAGCGCCGGCACACCGAGGCGGAGAGCGACAGCAGCCGCGAGCGCTTCGAGGGCTACATGCGCGAGGTGCCCTGCCCGACCTGCCAGGGCACCCGGCTCAAGCCGGTGGTGCTCGCGGTCACCGTCGAGGACAGGTCGATCGCCGACGTCTCCTCGATGTCGATCAGCGACTGCGCCGAGTTCCTGGGCGCGATGAAGCTCAACGACCGGGACAAGCAGATCGCCGAGCGGGTCCTCAAGGAGGTCAACGAGCGGCTGCGCTTCCTGGTCGACGTCGGCCTGGACTACCTCTCGCTGGACCGCGCGGCCGGCACCCTGTCCGGCGGCGAGGCCCAGCGCATCCGGCTGGCCACGCAGATCGGCTCCGGCCTGGTCGGCGTGCTGTACGTGCTGGACGAGCCGTCCATCGGCCTGCACCAGCGGGACAACCACCGGCTGATCGAGACGCTGGTGCGGCTGCGCGACATCGGCAACACCCTGATCGTGGTCGAGCACGACGAGGACACCATCAAGACCGCGGACTGGGTGGTGGACATCGGCCCGGGCGCCGGTGAGCACGGCGGCAAGGTCGTGCACTCCGGCGCGTTGAAGGGGCTGTTGGCCAACAAGGAGTCGCTGACCGGGCAGTACCTCTCCGGCAGGCGCTCCATCCCGATCCCGGCCGCCCGCCGCGACCGGGACAGGAAGCGCCAGCTGACGGTGCACGGCGCCCGCGAGCACAACCTCAAGGACGTCACGGTCGGCTTCCCGCTCGGCACCTTCACGGCGATCACCGGCGTCTCCGGCTCCGGCAAGTCGACGCTGGTCAACGACATCCTCTACACCCACCTCGCCCGGGAGCTGAACGGCGCCCGCAGCGTGCCCGGCCGGCACACCCGGATCACCGGCACCGACCTGGTGGACAAGGTGGTGCACGTCGACCAGTCGCCGATCGGCCGCACCCCGCGCTCCAACCCGGCCACCTACACCGGGGTGTTCGACCACGTCCGCCGGCTCTTCGCGGAGACCCAGGAGGCCAAGGTCCGGGGCTACCTGCCCGGCCGGTTCTCCTTCAACGTCAAGGGCGGCCGCTGCGAGAACTGCACCGGTGACGGCACCATCAAGATCGAGATGAACTTCCTGCCGGACGTCTACGTCCCGTGCGAGGTGTGCCACGGCGCCCGGTACAACCGGGAGACGCTGGAGGTCCACTACAAGGGCAAGTCCATCGCCGAGGTGCTGGACATGCCGATCGAGGAGGGGCTGGCCTTCTTCGAGGCCGTCCCGGCGATCGCCCGCCACCTGCGGACGCTCAACGACGTCGGCCTCGGCTACGTCCGGCTCGGCCAGTCCGCGCCGACGCTCTCGGGCGGCGAGGCGCAGCGCGTCAAGCTCGCCTCCGAGCTGCAGAAGCGCTCCACCGGGCGGACGGTCTACGTGCTGGACGAGCCCACCACCGGCCTGCACTTCGAGGACATCAGCAAGCTGATCAAGGTGCTCAGCGGGCTGGTCGACAAGGGCAACACGGTGATCGTGATCGAGCACAACCTCGACGTGATCAAGACCGCCGACTGGGTCGTCGACATGGGCCCCGAGGGCGGCTCCGGCGGCGGCACGGTGGTCGCCGAGGGCACCCCGGAGCAGATCGCGGCCGTCCCGGAGAGCCACACCGGCAAGTTCCTGCGGGACATCCTGCCGGGCGACTTCGCCGACGCCCCGGTCGCGGCTCCCGCCAGGAAGGCACCCGCCAAGAAGGCCGCCACCGCGCCCGCCGCGAAGACGACGGACGCGAAGACGACGGCCGCCAAGGCGCCCGCCAGGACGGCGGCCGCCAAGAAGGCCCCGGCCAAGCGGGCCGCCGCGGCGAAGAAGTAGGCCCGAGCCGCCCCGCCGCTCCCGGACCTGACGACGGCTCCCGGCACGCCACCAACAGGGGGGGGGGGGGGGGAGGAGAAGCCCCGGGCCCCCCCCACCACAGCAACCCCCCAGAACAGCCCAACCCCCCAACGCCCCCCA